>JAFAHQ010000226.1 GCA_019237135.1 Alphaproteobacteria bacterium | reverse complement strand
CGCGCTCGACGAGGGGCTGATGCGGCGCCTCTACCCGTTCTGCAGGCTCACGGGCCCAGCCAACATCCTGGTCATGCCCGAACTGCACAGCGCCAACATCGCGGCCAAACTGCTGCCGCAGCTTGGTGGCGGGACGGTCGTCGGGCCTCTTCTGCTCGGTCTTTCGCACCCCGTTCAGATCGTCAATATGGGGGCCACGGTGTCGGACCTCGTCAATCTTGCCGCCCTTTCGGCCCACGACGCGATCCGCTGATCGGTGAAGGCGGTCGGCACGGCGGCCGCGTGACGACCAAGGCGGCCGAGGCGTGATCGCGCGCCATGCGTTCTACCGCGCTGTTCCGCTCGCCTTGAGTGCGTCCGCCCCTGGCCTTATCATTCTCGCGGCGCTTGCGGCGTGGGGTCTTCTCGCCGTCGTTCCGGCGCTGATTGCCGGCGCAGCGATCCTGGTCGCGACCGGGCTCATCGTCGGCCGGTCGGTGACCGCTTTGACAAGGGTGCGGGACGCGGTTGACACGCTGACCGCTGATGACACGGCCGCGGCTTGGACGCCGCGGCATATTCCGCGGCGGCCCGCTGGCCCGGCGGGCGAGCTGTGGCTCGCGATCGTCAGACTGACCCGGGCGTGGAGCGACCGCATCCGCACCAGCGAGGCGCGGCTTGCCGCCGCGGAGGCGGTCATCGCCGCCGTTCCGAATCCGCTGATCCTGCTCGACGAACGGCGGCGGGTCGTCCACGTCAACGCCCAAGCCGCGTCTCTTCTTGGCGCTGTCGAGGGGCCGCGCGACCTTGCCGCGATACTCCGCAACCCGCTGGTGCTGGCCGCGGCCGACGCGGTCCTGCGCGGCGAGGCGGCGCGGGTCGTCGATTTCACGCTCACCGTTCCAGTCGAGCGGCAGCTGCAGGCCCGTTTTGCCCGCATCGACCGTCAATCGCACGATGATGCAATCGCGGTGCTGACCTTGCACGACATCACGCAGCTGAAACGGGCCGAGCAGATGCGCGCCGACTTCATTGCCAATGCGAGCCATGAGCTGCGGACGCCGCTCACCACCTTGACCGGCTTTATCGAAACCCTGCGCGGGCCGGCGCGCGAGGATAGCGAGGCGCGCGAGCGGTTTCTCGCGATCATGCACGAGCAGGCCGCCCGCATGATCCGGCTGGTCGAGGATCTATTGTCGCTGTCCCGGATCGAGCTCAACGAGCACGTGATGCCGCAGGGGCGCGTGGCACTCGGCCCGCTGCTGGGTCACCTCGCCGATACCTTAGAGCTACGCGCCGGCGAGCGCGGCATGCGCATCCAGCTGGACTTGACGCCGGATCTGCCCGACGTGCTGGGCGATCGCGACGAGCTCGCCCAGGTTTTTCAGAATCTCGTCGACAACGGCATCAAGTACGGCCGCGCCGGCAGCGAGATCACCGTCGCCGCCGCGACCGGCGCTCGGCCTTCCTACGGCGGCGATGCCCCGGAGAGCGCTTTTGTTTCGATAGCCGTGCGCGACCGCGGAGAGGGTATCGCGCGCGAGCATTTGCCGCGGCTGACCGAGCGCTTCTACCGCGTCGACACCGCGCGCTCGCGCGAAATGGGTGGGACCGGGCTCGGGCTGGCGATCGTCAAGCACATCCTCAATCGTCACCGCGGATACCTCGAGATCGAAAGCACTCCCGGCATCGGTTCAGTATTCACGGTCTTCCTGCGTCCGCACCCCGCAGCAACCCCGGCACCGTGCTCGGGGGGCATGCCCTAGGGACGGCGAATTCCCGCTTTTGCCCGGAGAATTCCCGGCAAAAAATCGATCTGACCGCCGGGAGTGGTGATATCCCTCAAAAATTCATCGCCCGATCAAAGGCTTGTAGCCAAGCTTCGGCGAAATTCCTGGACGATGGAACCGGGAATTTTAGTTCCCATAACCGGGAGCAAAATCGCCGAACCGGGAAATATCCGGGAATTGCGGAGGTTCCGTCACCCAGCGCTCTCGCGAAGCCAGTTCTTTACTCCGGCGATACGGCGAATCTAGGACGGTCACCGCAAGCCGCCTCGGTCCAGCAGCCGCTCGACAATCACGCAATCGCGCCAAACCCCATCCAAAAGAAGGAGCGATCATGAACACGACCGAGGTCAAGGAGCTCGTCCGCAACTGGTACGGCGGCGTCGCCGCGGGCAGCGCAGGTTGCTGCAGCTCCAACACCTCGCCGCAGGACATCTCCTGCGGCATCGGCTATTCCGAGGCCGAATTGGCTTCCCTACCGGAGGGTGCCGATCTCGGGCTCGGCTACGGGGACCCGCAGGCCCTGGCGGCCATGCGACCGGGCGAGGTGGTCGGCGTCTCGGCAGCGGTGCCGCCGACGTCGTGATCTCGAATTGCGTTATCAACCTGGTTCCCGACAAGGAGCAGGTCTACCGGGAGCGTCCCGCGTGCTCAAGCCCGGCGGACGCATCGCCATCGCGGACGTCGTCAACATCGCGCCGTTACCGCCAGAGCTAGGCGCCGACCGGGCGCTTTTATGTGGATGTATGGCAGGTGCCGCCGCAGCGCTCGAGATCGAAGATTGGCTCGCGGCGGCAGGCTTCACCGACATCCGGATCACGATCAAGCCGGGGAGCCGCGAGCTTGTCGAGACCTGAGCGCCCGGCCGTGGGATCGGAAATTACGTCGCCTCCGCGACCATCGAAGGCCACAAGGCGTCATAAAAGCGCAATAAAAACGTCATATAAATTAATCAATACGCGACTAATAGGGTCGCGGCCCTCCGGGCGCGCCTGATAGCTGCGATGGAGCAGACCGTGAACGTCTTCCGAACCGCCTTGCTCGGGCTAACCGCCTCTGCGGTAATCGGCTTTGGTGCGTTGGCCGCTGAGATCTCCGGCGCCGGCGCCACCTTCCCTTATCCAATCTACGCCAAATGGGCGGAAGCCTATGCGGCGAAAACCGGGCTTAAAATGAACTACCAATCGATCGGCTCGGGCGGTGGTATCAAGCAGATCACTTCCAAGACGGTGGATTTCGGCGCATCGGACATGCCGTTAAAGCCAGCGGACCTCGAAAAGGACGGCCTTACCCAATTCCCGATGGTCATGGGTGGCGTCGTGCCGGTGATCAATGTGCCGGGGATCACAGCCGGGCAGCTGAAGCTCGACGGTAACGTGCTCGCGGACATTTATCTCGGCAAGATAACGAAATGGAACGATCCGGCAATCGCCGCCCTCAACAGTGGATTGAAGCTGCCGGATCTGGCGATTGCCCCGGTCTACCGGTCTGACGGATCGGGCACAACCTTCATCTTCACCCACTATCTTTCCGAGGTTAGTCCGGAATGGAAAGACAAGGTCGGCGAGAACACGTCGGTCCAATTTCCGAGCGGCATCGGAGGCAAGGGGAATGAAGGTGTCTCGGCGATGGCGAGCCGCACCGTAGGGGCCATCGGCTACGTCGAATATGCCTATGCCAAACAGAATAAGCTGACCTATGCGCTGTTGCGCAATAAGGATGGTGAATTTGTCTCCCCGGCCGGCTCAGCCTTCGGCGCGGCCGCCGCGAATGCCGACTGGTCGAAGACGCAGGACTTCTATCTGCTGCTGACCAACCAGCCCGGCAAGGAGAGCTGGCCGATAACCGGGGCGACCTTCATCCTGCTGCACAAGCAACAGACCAGGCCCGA
Organism: Alphaproteobacteria bacterium; assembly: GCA_019237135.1. Classification (GTDB taxonomy): domain Bacteria; phylum Pseudomonadota; class Alphaproteobacteria; order ATCC43930; family CGMCC-115725; genus AP-15. Next base: position 14,847 of record JAFAHQ010000226.1, on the reverse strand, counting down.
AGTCGCGCGCGAGGTCATCAATTTCTTTGACTGGGCCTACCTGAACGGCGGCAAGTTGGCTGACGATCTCGACTATGTCCCGATGCCGGAGAACGTTGTCAAATTGGTAGAACAGAGTTGGCAACAAATCAAGGGTCCCGACGGAAAGGCGGTCTGGACTGGGCGCTCATCGTAGGCCGCCTCCGAAGGTCTGCCACCCGCTGCTGACGGCGCTGGCGGGGGTGACGCGTGGCAGCTGACATCGCGCTGCAGAGAGTTGCCGGCGCGAGGGGCCGAGGCGGGGCGGTCGGAGATTTTCTGTTCCACCACCTTACTTTTCTGTTTGCACTTCTCGTTCTGCTGATACTCGGCGGGGTTATCGTCGCGCTGGTCGAGGGCGCGCTGCCCGCGCTGCGGACCTTCGGGATCGGCTTCCTATTCTCCGACGTCTGGAACCCGGTGACCGAGAAGTTCGGGGCACTGGCGCCGATCTACGGGACGCTCGTCACCTCCGCGATTGCCATGCTGGTGGGCATCCCGGTCGCTTTCGGGGTGGCGGTGTTCATCACCGAAATCTGCCCGATTTGGCTGAAGCGGCCACTGGCGACGATGATCGAGCTGCTGGCCGCGATCCCGAGCATCATCTATGGCATCTGGGGGCTTTTCGTATTCGCCCCGTTTGTCCAGCAGTACATCCAGCCGAATCTGATCGATTCGCTCGGCCAAATTCCCGGGTTTGGCGCGCTCTTCGCCGGCCCGCCGCTCGGTATCGGCGTGCTGACTGCCGGCTTCATATTGGCGATCATGGTTCTGCCGTTCATTTCGTCGATCATGCGCGACGTCTTCGAGACCGTGCCGGCGATTCTCAAGGAGAGCGCGTACGGTCTTGGTGCCACGCGGAGTGAGGTCGTCAGGCAGATCGTCTTGCCTTATACTCGCATCGGCGTCGTCGGTGGCATCATGCTCGGCCTTGGCCGAGCGCTCGGCGAGACAATGGCGGTCACCTTCGTGCTCGGCCACGCGCATCGGATCAGCATCTCGATTCTGCAACCGGGAACGACGATTTCAGCCTCCTTGGCAAATGAATTCACGGAGGCCGTCGGCGATCTCTATCTGTCGTCACTGATCGCGCTGGGATTCATCCTGTTCGTCATCACCTTTATTGTGCTGGCGATCGCGAAGTTGATGCTGCTGCGGCTGCAACGGCGGGCGGGAGGCTGATACGATGAGCATCTATACCCGGCGCCGCATCACCAATGGCGTGGTGATGAGCCTGTCGGTTGCAGCGACTGCGTTCGGCTTGCTGTGGCTCGTTCTCGTCCTGTGGACCCTGCTGGAGAATGGGATCGCCGCGATCACCCCGGCATTGTTCAGCCAGATGACGCCGCCGCCGGGCAGCGCCGGTGGGCTGTTGAATGCGATTTTCGGCAGCGTGGTGATGACCTTTATCGCGACCCTGGTGGGGACGCCGACCGGCATTCTGGCCGGCACCTTCCTTGCCGAATACAGCCGGGGCAGCCGCTTTGGCGAGGTCGTGCGCTTCATCAACGACATCCTGTTGAGCGCACCGTCGATCATCGTCGGCCTCTTCGTCTATGAGGTCATGGTTGTCCGCATGGGGCATTTTTCGGCTTGGGCCGGGTCGATGGCGCTGGCGATCATCGTCATCCCGGTCGTCGTACGGACCACCGAGGACATGCTGAACCTGGTGCCGAACGCGCTGCGCGAGGCGGCTGCCGCACTGGGCTCGCCGAAGTGGAAGGTGATCATTATGGTCTCCTACCGCGCGGCGATCCAAGGCATGGTGACCGGTGTCATGCTCGCCGTTGCGCGGATCGCCGGCGAGACGGCACCGCTGCTTTTCACCGCGCTCAACAACCAGTTTTGGAGCACGAACCTGAACGCGCCGATGGCCAATCTGCCGGTTGTCATTTTTCAGTTCGCGATGAGCCCTTACGCCGACTGGCAGGTGCTCGCCTGGGGCGGAGCGCTATTGATCACGCTCACGGTGCTGTGTCTCAACATCGGCGCGCGTGCGCTCGCCTCATGGAGCACGTTCAAGCAATGAGCCCACCCCAATCTGCCGCACGGCTTGCCATGCCGGTCGTCCCGTCAGACGCCGACGTCCGGGATCCCGAGTTGATGCCGGCGCAAAAAGCCGTGCTCCGCAACGTCGACTTCTTTTACGACAGCTTCAGGGCATTGAAGAACATCAGCCTCCCACTTCATGACAAGCGTGTGACCGCCTTTATCGGCCCGTCCGGCTGCGGGAAGTCGACCCTGCTGCGCATCTTGAACCGGATTTATGAGCTCTATCCCGGACAGCGGGCGACCGGCGAAGTCCTGGTCGACGGCGAGAACATCCTGGCGCCGGGACTGGATCTCAATCTCCTGCGGGCGAAAATCGGCATGGTCTTTCAAAAGCCGACGCCGTTTCCGATGTCGATCTACGACAACATCGCATTTGGCATACGGCTCTACGAACGCCTGACGAGGCCGGAGCTCGACGACCGAATCGAAGCGGCCCTGCGCCGTGCGGCACTCTGGGACGAGGTCAAAGACAAGCTCCGACAAAGCGGGCTCGGCCTGTCAGGCGGGCAGCAGCAACGCTTGTGCATTGCGCGTGCCGTCGCGGTCGAGCCCGAGATCCTGCTGCTCGACGAGCCGGCCTCGGCATTGGACCCGCTCTCGACCCAGCGCATCGAGGAACTGATCGCGGAGTTGAAAGACGACTACTGCATCGCGATCGTCACACATAACATGCAGCAGGCAGCCCGCAGCTCCGACTACACGGCCTTCATGTATCTCGGCGAGCTGATCGAGTTCGACGAGACCGAACGCATCTTCACCCACCCGAAGCAGAAGCAGACTGAAGACTACATCACCGGCCGGTTCGGCTAAGCCGGGGGCTGCGGAGAATTCGACCTATGGCATCAGAGCACATTGTGAAACGCTACGACGAAGAGCTGCGCAAGCTCAGTAATACGATCACTGAGATGGGGGGCCTCGCAGAGAGCCAGCTCGCCGCGGCGATCGACGCCGTCGTCAAGCGCGACAGCGAGCTGGCCGCAATCGTCGTCGAAGCCGACGCCAAGGTCGACCAGCTCCAACAAGATCTCGACAATCTGGGGGTACGGCTGCTCGCATTGCGCCAGCCGATGGCACGCGACCTGCGCGAGGTTTTCGCTGCGCTGAAGATCGGCAGCGATCTCGAGCGTATCTGCGATTACGCCGCCAATGTTGCCAAGCGCTCGATCGCGCTCAATCAGACGCCGCCGGTGCGGCCGGTCTATGCCTTACCGCGCATGGCCCATCTGGCGGAGTTGTTGGTCAAGGACGTCATCGATGCCTATGTCGCCCGCGACGCCGACAAGGCGTATGCGGTATGGACACGGGACGCCGAGCTCGACGAGATGTATTCGAGCCTGTTCCGCGAGCTTCTGACCTACATGATGGAGGATCCGCGCAACATCAGCGCCTGCACGCATCTGTTGTTCATGGCCAAGAACATCGAGCGGATCGGTGATCACGCGACGAATATCGCGGAGGATTTGTACTACCTCGTGCACGGGACGCGCATCGCCGAGGCGCGGCCGAAGGGCGACCAGTCGAGCCTCGAAATCGTCACGCCGAACAGGAGCGCCTGATGACCAAGCCGACCGTCCTGATCGTCGAGGATGAGGCACCCCTTGTCACCATGCTGCGCTATAATCTCGAAAAGGAGGGCTTCCAGGTCTGCGAAGCCGGCGACGGGGAGGAGGCGCTCGTCCAAATCGCCGAGCGCAAGCCCGACATCGTATTGCTCGACTGGATGCTGCCGCTGGTCTCCGGGATCGAAGTGTGTCGCCAGCTTCGGCGATCGCCGGAGACCCGCGCATTACCGGTGATTATGCTGACGGCGCGCGGCGAGGAGAACGACCGAGTGCGCGGGCTCGACAGCGGCGCCGACGACTACGTGGTCAAGCCGTTCAGCCCGAGCGAGCTCGTCGCGCGGCTTCGAGCGGTGATCCGGCGCGCCCAGCCAAGCGCCGCGGAAGAGGTGCTGCAGTTCGCGGACGTCACGATGGATCTCGCCGCGCATCGCGTGTCGCGCAGTGGCAAAACAGTCCATCTCGGCCCGACCGAGTTTCGCCTGTTGCGTCACCTGATGCGATATCCCGGGCGGGTTTTCTCGCGTGAGCAGCTGCTCGACGCGGTGTGGGGGCACGATGTTTATGTCGAGCCGCGGACTGTCGACGTTCACATACGCCGCCTGCGCAAAGCATTAAACGCGTATGGCGATGTCGACATCGTGCGCACGGTCCGCTCGGCCGGCTACGCGATCGATCGCCCTGCCGGACATTAAGCCCCTTCTTGCGCGGCGAATTCGGCCCTACTGCAGAGCTCCGAGCATCACTTTCAATCGACGACGATCCGGATCAGTCTATCGGTCCGGCGCCGGCGCGCAGTTTGGGCCAGTGCCGCGCGCAAGACACTCGCAGTAGCCTCGTCCGGCGCCGTAACGCACACTTCGACACCCGACGCGCAGGCCCGCACCGCAGCTGGGCCGACCCGATCGATCGCCAATACCGCAAGCAAAACTGGATCCGGGGTGCGGATCGCGCTGCGCCCGGCAAAGCCATGCAGCAGCGGCATTCCCCGCAAGCGGTCGAAGAGCGGTGGGTTCACCAAGCGGGCGAGCTTTGCCGCCACGACTGTTCCCCACATAGGCAGCTGGGCGAATTTCTCAATCAACAGGACGCGCTCCCCTCGCCTCGCGAAAAGCAAGTACCACGCTCTGATGACCGTTTTGCGAACGCACCCAAAATCTGGTGCACGCAAAACTGTAACATACCACTGATAGAATAGCGCCGCGAACCCACAGGAGGGGTGACCGCGTGAACGCGGACGCTAGTGTGTTCTTTGCCCTTTGGTTAAAAAAACCGCTGCGAATCGCCGCCGCCAATCCGAGCGGCGTTCGCCTCGCTGATGCGGTCGCGCGTTGGGTCGACCTCGCACGGCCGGGCCCGGTTCTCGAACTCGGCGCCGGAACGGGCAGTCTGACGCAAGGCCTCGTCCGCGCCGGCTGTTCGCCCGAGCGCATCATCGCGCTCGAGCGCGAGCCGGCCCTCGTCGCGGTACTGCGGCGCGAATTTCCGACGATGACGGTCATCGCAGGAGATGCGACGCGGATCGGAGACTATCTCCCCGGCAATGTCGAGAGGCTTGCCGGCGTTGTCTCCAGCTTGCCGATCAAGTGGTTTCCGGTTGCGGCACAATACGCCGTCATCAGGCCTTGTCTCGATCTCCTTGGACCGGGCGGCCGGTTCGTCCAGCTAACAAACGCGTTCTCTTCACCCTTGCGGGTGGACCGCCTGCGAATCACCGGACGAGAGGTCGGACGGGTCTGGTTCAACCTCTTGCCGGCGCAGATCTGGGCCTACTCGGAATGCTCCCCGTCCTTTGACAATGGAGCAGCGCGGTGACCCGGCGGGCGAGATTACACGACTTTCGCACGATCTGGATCTCCGATCTGCATCTCGGTACCCGCGGCTGTAAGGCGGAGTTTCTCCTGGATTTCCTCCGCGACACCGAAGCGGAAACGATCTACCTGGTCGGTGACATCATCGACGGCTGGCGCCTGAAGAAATCATGGTACTGGCCACAGGCGCACAACGACGTAATCCAGAAGGTTCTGCGCAAGGTTCGCAAAGGAACGCGGGTCATTTACGTACCGGGAAATCATGATGAGTGGCTGCGCGACTTCACACAGCTGCAGTTCGGCGGCGTCGAGGTCATGGATGACGCGATCCACGTTACGGCGGATGGCCACCGCTTGCTGGTGCTGCACGGCGACGTGTTCGACGCCGTCGTCATGCACGCTCGTTGGCTGGCTTTGCTCGGCGATGGCGCATACACCGCCGCGGTCTGGTTGAACCGTCATTTCAATACGGTGCGGCGCAGGCTCGGCTATCCATACTGGTCGCTCTCGGCCTATCTCAAGCGGCGCGTCAAGAACGCCATGCAATACATCACCTCCTTTGAGGAGGCCGTGGCCGACGAGGCGCGGCGCCGCGGCGTCGAGGGCGTCGTCTGCGGCCACATCCATCACGCCGAGCTGCGCAAGATCGGTGACATTCTCTATTGCAACAGCGGCGACTGGGTAGAGAGCTGCACTGCTCTCGTCGAGCATTTCGATGGACGGCTCGAGGTGCTTCACTGGATCGACCCGTGGCATCTCGATCCATTGCCGGTCCAGGCTTCGGCTTCGATTGAAAGGACCGCGGAAACTCCGCTCCCGGTCCTCGCCAAGTAGCCTGACTAGTCCTCAGCAAATGGTGGAAAGAATGTCGGATTTACTGATCAGCTTTGTCGTGCCGGCTTTTAACGAGGAAGCTCTGATCGCCTCATGCCTTGCCGCTATTCAGGCAGAAATTGCGCGCACCGGCTGCCGGGCTGAAATTATCGTCGTCGACAACAACAGTAGCGACGGGACGCGGCGCATTGCATCATCGATCCCGGGGGTCGTCATTGTCGACGAACCGCAAAGAGGGCTCGTTCAGGCACGCAGGGCGGGCTGCCTCGCCGCCAACGGCGAGCTTATCGCCAACATAGACGCCGATACGATCCTACCCGAAGGCTGGTTGCAGACGGCACTCGGGGAATTCTCCCGTTCTCCCGATCTTGTCGCACTGAGCGGCCCGTGCATTTACTATGATTTGCCACGATCGGCGCAATTCGTCGCCGCGGTGTACTATCGGATCGCATTCGCTACTTACCTCTTGGTCAGGTTCGTGCTGGGAGCAGGATCGATGCTCCAAGGGGGCAACTTCATCGTCTCCAAGAGCGCGCTCGAGGCTGCGGGCGGCTTCAACTCCGATTTCCGCTTCTATGGCGAGGACACCGATTTGGCTCGCAGGCTGAGCAAGGTAGGGCCGGTCAAGTTTTCATTGCGGCTACCCGCCTTGTCATCCGGACGCCGGTTCGTCGCGGAAGGCCTGATCCGCGCAGGGGTTCGCTATGCGGTAAACTACGTATGGACCATTTTCTTCAAACAGCCCTTCACTTTGACCTGGCTGGATATCCGCCACCCAAGCGGCGGATTTGGGTGTGGCCGGCAGTAACGCAGATCGCGGCGCAGATCATTGCTTTGCCGCAAGCACGTCTTTAACCCCGCGTAGCGCCAAATAATATCCTGGGAGCCCGAAGCCGGTGACCATGGCGTAGCTGACACGCGCGGTCTCGGAGATCGGGCCGCGCCGGACCGGGTTCGAGATATGGATCTCGATCGTCGGGAACCGCACCTGGCCGATCGCGGCGACCAGCGCCGGATAACCCGTCCCAAAGCCCGCCGGGTTGAACAGCGCTGCGTCGAAGCCCTTGTCGTTGGCTTCGTACAGCTTGTTGATGACCTCGCCCTCGATGTTCGAATGAAAAATTTCGACTTCGAGGCCCAGCTCCGCTGCATAGCCGCGGATGCGCTCGTCGTACTCGGGCAATGTCATGGGTCCGAAGATCTCGGTCTGGACCTTCCCCCGCATGTTCATGCCCGCTCCGTGGATGATCAGAATTTTCGCCATGTCGCTCCTCGCATCGAATCGGGGCCGATGCTAGTGGACGAGCAGATTCGATGACAAGGCTCGCCGTAAGGGTCGATTGGCGTTAGACTGTACCCGAATCGGTGGCGTCGGTCGGGGGGTCGATGCGGAACGGTTTTTGGGCGGGGGTAATCTGCGGCGCATTGACGGTACTGCTGCTCACTCAGCCGGACGGATACGCAGCGAAGGCCTCGGTGAAGTCCAAGCACCGGGTGACCGTCGTAACCGGCAAACATGTCGTCGAAAAAAAGCCGGTGAGCGTTCAAATCGTCTCGTTCCCGAATACGGAATGGCAAGCCGTCAAGATCATCCGGGGCGGGACACCGGCGAAAGACGAGACTGCCGGAGTTCAGCCGCTCGAAAGGGCCGAGACCGCCGAGATCGTTACCTTCGGCGATCCGAACAGCAAGCCCGTCAGAGTGGTGCGGGGCGACACCGATCGGGCAGCGGAGACGGCAGGGCGGTCGCCGGGCGCGAACGGAGTAAGAACCGAATTGGTAACCTTCGCGGACCCCAAGGTTCAGGCCGTGACCGTGCTCCGGGGTTCGGTCGCGCAATCTCTGCCCAGCTTTGACTTGTTCAGTCCCGCGAGGGAACCCGACCTCGATCGCGTCGCCTTCGCGGTCGACGGGGCAGAATCGAGCCACGGGGCGGATCTTAGAATGTGGCGTGCCGAACCGAACGGGCCGCAGGGACCGATGCAAGTCTCCGCGGCCGCAGCGATTGATGTCGGCGGCGGCGACCGGTTCGATATGGTCGAGAACCGGCAAATGGGTCGCGCCTATCTCGCGCGCATGTACCGCCGGTACGGCAATTGGCCTGATGCGATAGCAGCGTACAACTGGGGTCCGGGCAATATGGACGCCTGGATCGGCAGCGGGCGCCCGAGCGGCAGTTTTCCGATCGAGGTCGAGCGCTATCGCGATCGCGTCCTGCACGACGCCGGGTTTGACGAAACTTCGAGGAACCAGCCGTTTTACGACACCCGGCAGTTCCCGGGCCTCGCTTCGCCGCTAGTTCGGCAAGATCCGGGGGGTGGCCCCTTAACCTCCGCCGCCCACGGAGTAGCTAGGGTAGACCAGAAGGGTCAGTTGATCAGACCGTAGAATTTGCCGGCGTTCTCGCAGGTGATCTTGTGGACCACTTCCGGTGACAGCCCGGCAAACTGCTCGGCGATGTATTTCGAGGATTCGGGCCAAACCCCGTCGGGGTGTGGATAATCCGAGCCCCACATCAAGGTCTCGACGCCGATATCCTCGACCAGTTTTGCGCCGATCCGGTCGAACTGGAAGGTCGCGCGGCATTGGCGACGCCAATATTCACTCGGCTTCAACTTCATCAGATCGCGGAAGCGGTCCTCATACTCGAAATCCATCCGATCGAGCGCGTAGGGGAGCCACCCAATGCCGCTTTCGCCCAGACCAATGCGGAGGTTCGGATAGCGCTCGAGCACCCCGGCGCCGATGATTGCGGCGATGATGTTGATCAGGTTGATCTGGAAGCCGGCGACGCCGGTGAACTGCGCTGCGCGGCGGGTCTGGCCGGAAGCCATCTCTCTCGCTCTCGGCGAGGTCGTCGGGAAGGTGTGGAAGTGGAGCGGCAGCTGCACATCGTTGACCGCCTTCCACAGGGGTTCCCACACTGGGTGCCACATCGGCTCCATGTCCCACGAGCAAGACAGTTCGAGCCCTTTGAGACCGAGCTTGGCGATGCGATAGACCTCCTGGACCGCGGCATCGATGTCGCCGTACGGCAGACAGGCGAGACCGATCTGGCGGTCGGGATAGCGGCTGCAGAAATCCTTGAGCCAGTCGTTGTAAATCCGCAGCATCTCGTTGGCTGCTTCGAGGTCGCGGACCCGTGAGGCGACACCGAGGATGCCGAAGATGATCTCGGCGTCGACCCCGTCGCGGTCCATGTCCTTGATCCGCTGATCCGGGTCGCCCGGACGCCGCACGCCCTTCTTGCCGTCCTCGTAGAGGCCCGTCTCGGCCATCTTGTCGACGCGGTAGTTCTGGCCGGGAATGAATTTGCCCCCAACCGAGCCGATACCGCAGACGAGCCCCATATTGACCCCGGCCTTGGTGATCCAGCACGGCCCATCCGGACCGTCCTCGACATAAGCCATGCGCGCCTTCAACTCGCGCTTCGCCTCCGAGACGAACAACTCCGGCGGCAGCCAGGGCAGGTCGAGATGACAATCAGCCGAGATTCTTTTGTACTGCATCAGGACGTCCTCCGTTTCGTCGATGGACTGGGCTAAGCCGCCATGGCGTCCTCAAGGACCATAGCGGCGCATTTTTCACCGATCATGATCGAGGGCGCGTTGGTGTTGCCGCCGGGAACCTGCGGCATGATCGAGGCGTCGGCGACGCGCAGCCCCTCGACACCGTAGACGCGCAGCCGCGGATCAACGACAGCATCGACCTCGCGTCCCATCCGGCAGGTCCCGACAGGATGCAGATTGGAGACACCGCGAACGCGGATCTCCTCGATCATCTCTTCGTCGCTCTGCACCGCCTCGCCGGGCAGTACCTCCTCACCGACGAACGGCTTCAGCGCCGGTTGAGCGGCGATCTTGCGGCTGAGCCTTGCACCGTAGATCAGCGCCTGAAAATCGTAATCGCTGGCCAGGAAATTAAACTGGATCGCCGGGGGTGCGAGAGGGTCCGGGCTTTTGAGCCGCACCCATCCGCGTCCATCGGGGCGCAGATGCACCGGGCTAAAGGTGAAAGCAGAGAACGGATGCGGCTTGAGGCCGGTACGCAGCCGCTCCATGGCGCTCCAGCCCGACATGTTTATTTGCAGATCCGGTTGCTCCAGGCGCGGGTCGGAACGGACCAGTGCGCCCGCATAGATCCCGGCATTCGACAGGTGGCCCGAGCGGTTGACCGCATATTGCACCGCCGCCTTGAGCTTGAGTGCCGGGCTCATCGCCATGTCGTTGACCGTGATCTTTTGAGGGCAACGCCAGACCAGATAGGTGTTGAAGTGGTCGTGCAGGTTTTTGCCCACCCCGGGCGTGTCGCGGACTACCGGGATGCCGAACTCGCCGAGCAGATCGGCGGGGCCGAGCCCAGAAAGCTGCAACAGTTGCGGCGAGCCGTAGACGCCGCCGGAGACGATAATTTCGCCTCGCACTCGCGCGGTCTTGAGCCCGTCCGGTGTTTGATATTCGATCCCGACCGCGCGGCCGTCGTCGAACAGAATCCGGGTGGCGTGGGCGTTGGTTGCGACTGTCAGGTTCTCGCGCCCGCGTGCTGGGCCCAGATAGGCCCGCGCCGAGCTCCAGCGCCGGCGGTTGGTGGTCGTCGTCTGGTAATAGCCGACACCCTCTTGCCGAGCGCCGTTGAAGTCGTCGTTGGCCGGAATCCCCGCCTCGATCGAGGCGGCGACCATTGCGTCGCCGAGTGGCGAGCGCACCGGGTTCGATACGTGCAACGGCCCGCCGACGCCGTGAAACTCGTCGGCGCCGCGCTCCTGGTGCTCGGCCCGTTTGAAGAAGGGCAGTACCGAATCCCAGTCCCAGCCCTCGCAGCCGCGCTGTCGCCAGCCGTCGTAATCGGTCGAGGTGCCGCGCATGTAGACCATGCCATTGATCGAGCTGGTGCCGCCCAGGACCTTACCGCGCGGCTGGTAGAGGGTGCGGTTGTTCAGCTCCTTCTCGGGCTCGCTTTCGAACATCCAGTTGTAGCGCGGGTTGGCGAAGGTCTTGGTATAGCCGAGCGGAATGTGGATCCACGGATAGCTGTCGCGCCCGCCGGCTTCGAGCAGCAGCACTCGATAACGGCCGGATTCGCTGAGCCGTCCGGCCACAGCGCAGCCCGCTGATCCGGCACCGGTAACAATGAAGTCGTAAGTCTCTTCAGCCATCGTCATTTCTAAAGATCCCCAAAATGCTCGGGGGAAACGATAGCGAAGCCGGCCGGCATCGTGAAGGCGGGTTAACCTGCTTTCCAGCGTTGGCTGCGGTTGGGGAGATGAGACTCGCGCCGCTCAGGCCTCGGGTGGGAGGCGGCGCGGGCGCCGGTCTTCGCCGATCGCGACGTAGGTGAAGATCGCCTCGGTCACCTTGCGCGCTTCATCGGAAGGCAGGTGGCGCCGCCAGGCCTCGATGCGAACGGTCATCGAGGTACGGCCCGTTCGGATAAGCTCGCCATAGCAGCTCACTTCGTCCCCGACGAAGACCGGTTCGTGGAACACCATGCCGTCGACGGCCACCGTGGCGCATCGCCCCCGCGCGCGCTGCGTTGCGAGACTACCTCCGGCCAGATCCATCTGCGCGAGCAGCCATCCGCCAAAGATGTCGCCATTCGGGTTGGCATCGGCCGGCATCGCGATGACGCGCACGAGCGGCAGTGTCCGTGGCAATCCCGCCTGTGACCCCGTCGCGGCTGACGCTCGCGGTGTGGTGACCTGTGACATCTCACTAGCTTCGAAACGGAGAAGACGGCGGGGAGGGTGACAACCGGAATGGCATATACATATAGCACGTTGTTGGTTTGTTTCCGGGCTTCCCGGGTGGAGACGATCATGTTCATTCGCGCCAATCAGGGCTGGTTCCGGCGAGTCGCCCTTGCTGCGGCCGGCTTTGCCACGGTCGCCTTGTGCATCGGGACACTGGCACAGCCATCCGCGGCCCAGGTTTATCCCGGTTCTTCCTCGGCGCCGTCGCAGACCTATCCTGGATATTCTTCTCCTGGGTATTCCGCGCCTGGATATTCTTATCAGGCGCCCGCAGGTCCGGCGCAGGGCTATGCCGGCTATGGTTATTCTGGAGCCTACCCGGGCTATGGTTATTCCGGAGCCTACCCCGGCTATGGTTATTCCGGAGCCTACCCCTATTATCCATACCCCTACTGGGGTTGGGCTGGTTGGGGCTATCCGTGGGGATGGGGCTGGGGTTGGCCCGGGATCACTGTCGGCTGGGGCTGGGGTGGCTGGTGGGGAGGGCGCGGGTGCTGGAACTGCGGATTCCGCGGCGGCTTCCGTGGCGGGTTTGCCCATGCCGGCTTCCACGGCGGAGGCTTTAGCGGTGGCTTCCATGGCGGAGGCGGAGGCGGACACCGTTAGCTCTCGCGGATGATCGAACGGGCGGCGCTTTCGGCACATCTCGAGAACATCCTGTCGGACGCGACGATCCCGGAGCTGCCGAACCATTACCGGGGCAAAGTTCGCGACAATTACGACCTGCCGGATGGCCGTCGGATCATCATCGCGACCGACCGGCTGAGCGCCTTCGACCGGATCATCACGGCGATCCCATTCAAGGGCCAGGCGCTGACCCAAGTCGCCCGCTTCTGGTTCGATGCGACGCACGACGTGTGCCCTAACCACGTCATCGAGTACCCCGACCCCAATGTGCTGGTTTGCCGTCGGCTCGACATCATGCCGGTCGAGATCGTCGTGCGCGACTACCTGACCGGGACGACTGGGACCTCGATCTGGCCGATGTATAGGGCCGGGACGCGGGATATCTACGGTATCCGCTTTCCCGACGGGCTGGGTGAGAACCAGAGGCTGCCTGAGACGATCATCACGCCGACGACCAAGGCGTTCGACGGCGGGCACGACGAGCCGCTGATGCCCGAAGAAATCACGGGTCGGGGACTGCTGACGCATGAACAATGGCGCACTGTTTCGGACCTGGCACTCAGGCTGTTCGAGCGCGGACGGGCGATCGCCGAACAGCACGGCTTGATACTCGTCGATACGAAATACGAATTCGGTCTTGACGGAGGAGGCCGGATCGTCCTCGCCGACGAGATCCATACACCGGACAGTAGCCGCTACTGGATTCGCGAGAGCTACGAGCGTCGCTTCGCGGCCGGCCAGGCTCCCGAGAGTTTGGACAAGGACTTCGTGCGGCGTTGGGTCGTCGAGCGCTGCGACCCCTACCGCGACCCGATACCGGAGATCCCGCGCGACATCATCCTCGAAGCCGCACAGATCTATATCGGCGTGTTCGAGACCATCACCGGTCAGAGCTTTGTCGTGCCACAGCCCGACATTCCGCCTCTTGCCCGCATCCGCGCCAACCTGGCGCGGTATTTCTGAGGGTTTTGGTGCTCGAGACCACGATTGCCGGCTCTCTCCCAAAGCCGGTTTGGCTCGCCAAGCCCCGGATGCTCTGGGCGCCATGGCAGCTCGCGGGCGAGGACCTGGCTGAGGGAAAACACGACGCCACGTTGCTGGCGCTGAAGGAGCAAGAAGACGCCGGGATCGATATCGTGACCGACGGCGAGCAGGCCCGTCAGCACTTCGTGCACGGTTTCCTCGAGCGGATCGACGGTGTCGATTTTGGCCGGCGGGTGACGATGGGTATTCGCAACAACCGCTACGAGGCGCTGGTGCCGACCGTCACCGGACCCCTCCGGCGCACGGGAAGCGTTCATGCGTTCGAGGCCGAGATCGCTCGCGCCCATACCAAGCGGCGGCTGAAGTTTACCCTCCCCGGGCCGATGACGATCGTCGACACGATCGCCGACACCTATTACGGCGACAAAGTCGCATTAGCCATGGCGTTTGCCGAGCTGCTCAACGATGAGGCGCGTGAGCTAACGGCTATCGGCGTCGACGTGATCCAGTTCGACGAGCCAGCCTTCAACGTCTACGGCGAAGCGGTTACGGAATGGGGAATCGCGGCGCTGCATCGCGCTGCCGAGGGCCTTACCTGCAAGACCGCCGTCCACATCTGCTACGGCTACGGCATCAAGGCGAACATCGACTGGAAAGCGGGCCTCGGCCCGGAGTGGCGGCACTACGAAGCGATCTTTCCGGCTCTCGCGGCGAGTCGGATCGATCAAATCTCAGTCGAGTGCGCCGGTTCCAAGGTACCGATCGAGCTGCTCGGGCTGCTTGGCGGCAAGGATGTCCTGCTCGGCGCAATCGATGTCGCGAGCGAGCGGGTCGAGAAGCCGGAGGAAGTCGCCGCGACCGTCGAGCGGGCGCTCTCCTTCGTCCCGGCAGAGCGGCTCTTTCCGTGCACCAACTGCGGTATGGCACCGATGGGTCGCCCGCTCGCGATCGGCAAGCTCGTGGCGCTCGTCGCAGGGGCCGCCCTGGTTCACGCGCGCATCTCCGGCAGGCCCGGTTAGAACGGAACCGTTCCGATGACGGTGGTGCGGTGCATTAGCCGCCGCTCTGGCAAGGCATAATCGCAAATCGCCAGATGCATCGAGCTGGTATTGTCCCACATCAGCAGATCGCCAACCTGCCATTTGTGCCGATAGAGAAACTCGGGGCGCAGGCAGTGCGCGTCGAGCTCCGCGATCAAGTCGAACGCCTCGTC
>JAFAHQ010000325.1 GCA_019237135.1 Alphaproteobacteria bacterium | reverse complement strand
CGGCGCAACAGCAGCAAGAGCGGCAGGGTGACGATGATGATGATCATCATCAGCTTGAAATCGTCGATATAGGCGACCATTGCCGCCTGGCGTGTCGCTTCCACATTGAGCGCGCCGAGGCCGGAGGGGTCGGTCAGGCTAAAGGGTGCAGCCATATGCGGCACTCGAGCCAGCGGGTTGTCCGGACGCAACTGCTCGACGAGCCGCGAGTGGACGATCTGGGTATTCTCGACCAGCAGCGCCTCGACGATGGCGATGCCGACGCTGCTGCCAATGTTGCGCGTCAGGCTGAAAATCGCGGTCCCCTGCGTCAAGATCTGCCGAGGGAGGGTCGAGAAGGTTACGATGCTCAGCGGCGTAAAGACCAACCCGAGGCCGAACCCTTGCAACACCCCGGTCGAGATCACCGGACCCATGCCCATATAAAGCGAGAATCCGGTCATCTGCCACATCGCGATCGCGGTCAGCGTGAGCCCCGCCAGGATCGCCAGCCTGGTATCGACGCGCCCGATGAGCCGGCCGACGACGAACATCGCGGCCATCGTGCCGAGGCCGCGCGGCACCAACACCAATCCGGTCGTCAGCACCGGATAGTTCAGCAGCTCCTGCAGCATCGTCGGCAACAAAACCATCGTCCCAAACAGCGGGATGGCGACCAGGAACATCAGGATCGTGCCGACGGCGCAATTCGTGTCCTTCAATAAGTCTCGGTTGAGGAACGACCGGTCAGTTGCCGTGGCCGTGTGGACCACGAACAGGTAGAAGGCGAGTCCTGCGATCGTCGCTTCGACCCAGATCTCGGTCGAGCCAAACCAATCCTTGAGCTCGCCGCGGTCGAGAAACATCTGCAAGGCGCCAATCGCCAGGCTCAACGTCGCAAAGCCGAAAAAATCGAACGCCTCGCGATGGGCGCGGCGCGTCTCGCGAATAAAAATCAGGATGCCCGCGGCGGCGAGAAGCCCGAACGGCACATTAATAAAAAACACCCAGCGCCAATTGTATTGGTCAGTCAGCCAGCCGCCGAGCGCCGGACCGATAATCGGGCCCAGTATAACTCCCATGCCCCAAACCGACATCGCTTTGGCGTGGCGCTGGGGTGGATTGATTTGCAGCAGCACCGACTGAGACAAAGGCACCAGCGCCGCCCCGCAGATCCCCTGCAGCAAACGGTAGATCACCATTTGCGCCAGGCTCGTTGCCACGCCGCATAAGATCGACGCGAGGGTGAAGCCGGCGACCGAGATCAGAAACACGTATTTGATGCCAAACCGCCCGGCGAGCCAGCCGGTCAGCGGCGTCATGATTGCTGCCGCGACGATGTAAGAGGTGATGACCCAGGCGATCTGGTCCTGAGCGGCGGAAAAGCTGCCCTGCATATGCGGCAATGCGACGTTCGCGATCGTGGTGTCGACCCCCTGCATGAAGGTCGCCAGCATGATCGAGACCGTGATCGCGCCCCGGTTGGCGACCGGGGCGGCGGCTTCGCTCGTCACCGCTCCGCGGCTTGCGTCGTCGAACCCGCGAGCCATCCGAACAGCCGCCCAACCCGGTTGAGCCAGGGACGGCGATGCTTAGTGTCGACTTCCACGGTTGCGCTCAACCCGGCGTGAAGTGGAGTCTCCGGGTCTAGATGGTCAATGCTGAGGCGTACCGGCAGACGCTGGACGACCTTCACCCAATTGCCGGTCGCGTTCTCGGCCGGCAGCAGCGAGAAGGTTAACCCGGTCCCGGGGCTCAAACTTTCGACCGTGGCCGGAAAGACGATGTCGGGATAGGTGTCGATCTCGACGGTGGCCGCCTGGCCGGGACGCATATGGGTCAGCTCTGTCTCTTTGAAGTTGGCCTCGACCCAGACCCGATCAGTCGACATCAGCGAGAACAGAGGCGTCGAAGCCGTGACGTAATCTCCGACCTGGAGCTGCTCGACCTTGGTGACGATTCCGTTTTCGGGCGCGTTGATCACCGTGTAGGAGAGATTGAGCTCTGCACGGTCGAGCGCCGCCTGTGCGTGTTGCACCATCGGGTGCTGCTCTAAAGGAATATCGGGATCGCCACCGATGTTGGCGAGGGCAACGGCGACATCCTGCTGCTTTGAAGCAAGTTGCTGCCGCCCCGTTTCATAGGCTTGCCTCGCTTGTTCGAACTGCTGCTGGGAAGCGGTGCCGGAAGCGACCAGGCGCTGTTGCCGCTCGAATTCGTGCTGCTGATAGTCGACCATGGCCTCGGTTGCCCTGGCATCAGCCCGTTTCTGGTGATAGGTCGCCTTCATCGCGTGAATTTGGAACCGCACGGTCGCCAACTGCGCCTTGGCTTCCTCGACCGCGATAACAAACGGACGTTGATCGATGCGAAAGAGCACCTGTCCGGCGGTGACCCTGTCGTTGTCGTGAACATCAATTTCGACGACACGGCCCGAGATATCGGTGCTGATCGCGACCCGTGCGGCCTGGACGTAGGCGTCGTCGGTGGAGACATAACGCCCGCCCGTCAGATACCAGTACCCGGCGGCAAGCAGGACGACGAGCGGCCCGGCGAGCATCAAAGGCAGCCGCGCCCTCTGGCGCAACGAGCGCCGGCTTCCGATGATTGCCGGGCGACTGTCCGCGCCGGCTCGATGGGCGCCTATTGTCGATGATGATTCGTTCTCGACGGCACTCGTCACTGGTGGCCTCCCACCGGCGACAAATCCGCAGAGGCCTTTGCTACGCGCAGCTCACGGTGGTCATTCGACTCGTCGAGATCGGCGTATTCGGCAACGGCTAGCGGCGGAACACGTTCCGACAGATTACCGTGAACACGCCCGAGCAGATCGATCAGATGCCGATCATCCGCCGCGGAAAGGCCCACGAAGGCCTCGTTACGAACTTCAGTGGAGAGGTCGAGGATGCGGGCCAGGATCGGGCGCGCCTTTTCAGTCAGGACGAGGCGGTGGGCGCGCCGGTCGCCGGGGTCGGGCCGCCGCTCGATCCACCCGTCCTCCTCCATGCGATCGATCTGTCGAACCAAGCTCATCGGTTTGATTTCGAGAAGATCGGCGAGGCCGGCCTGGTTGATGCCCTCGTTGCGGGCGAGATAGCCCAACACCTTACACTGTGCACGGGTAAGTCCGAGGAAAAGAAGCGCCCGTTGGTTGAAACGCCGAGCGAACAGGCGGGCGACGTCGTGGACGAGAAAGCCGAAGCTGCGGTCGAGATCCATAGCTGATGCCGAAATCCCAAACAACTACCCAAAGGTGATAATAAGCTCAGATATCAAAGAGACCAACCCGCCTCGAAATCACGGCTGGTAGTCCGGAATTCGATGGCTCGAAGTCGCCCGGCGCAGCCAGACCGCACGTTCCGCCAAGCGAGGGCGATGGCAGCTTCTGCACTAGCGGCGCGGGGCGGCAAGCGCACCAACGGCAAGAGCACTAGCCGATCGTGACGATCATCATCAGGGCGAAATCGTTGATATGGGCGACCATCGCCGCCTGCCATAGGTCGAACGAGTTGTTATGCTCGCGAGGGGCGACGGCTCTGCGAGACGGACAATCCGCGCTCCGCGCAAGAGCCGTGCGGATTTAGCGTCCGCAACAAAATTTGGCGCGATGATACGCCCGCGCATCGAGAACGCAAAAATCCCCGCGCGCCGCTAGGTGACACAGCTGGTGAGAAATTGACCACGGCTACGGCCGAGAGCGTGAGCGATCGGATCATCAGCGTCGGCCCGGAAGGATACTATTGCGGACCGGCCGGGGCCCGGCATAGGAAGGCTCGACAATGTTCCACTTTGCCGCCACCGCTCTTCTCGCCTTTGCCTTTGCGATGATCCAGGACTTGCGCGGGGCTGATGCTACAGCGATTTCCGCCGATCTTTACTTTCCCCAGTTCTGCGTTGGTTGCACGTCATGGACCGATGACACTATTAAACTAGATCTCGATCGGTCCATAAATATAGGAAAAACAACGCATCGAGTTGCGCTGGCCAAATATTACGACGAAACGTTTTTGGAAGATTTTGGTGAAAACCTCTGGCCCGAGGCAGAAACTGAAATTATTACATCCATAAATGTTCAACTGGGATTTAAACCTTTAGATTTACAAATTTCAGAAATTTCGGTCGAATATCGAGACGAGAACCAGGAGAATATCGGCTGCACCTATCTCGACGGTAAACTCCGTGATCCGAACCGCGTTTATGAGGAGTGTGGTAATGACAAACCGGGCTCCGATGACTTGAAGACGTATGGCGTTCTTACTATCACTACTCTTTCAGTGATCTCTTTCGCTGTACTTGCGGGCGTTTGGTTGCTGCTCCGATTTTTCCATAACTGGCACCTGCACAATATGATTCAACGTGACAAAACAGCTGCTAACCTGCAGCCTCGTAAAGGCCGGTGACGATCCAGCGGGCCGCTCAGGGGCTACCCAGCTTACGGGGTTGCAACCCGGTAGCGCAGCGCCGGAAGAAGCCCTGCGCTTATCCCGCACATCGATGCGTTACCCGTTATCAGATACGATGGTCCGGCCGAACCTTGCGACGCGTTGAGGCAGCGCTTATCCTTGTCTGACGAACGATGGCACGTCCGCGGCCTATGGATAGACCGCGCCCGACAAGGGAGGGTGATCTCATGGCAACCCACGACACGAATAACCAGAACTCCTATGTATATTTGGGATTGGCAGGCGAAACCGGGCGCGGTCGGCTGGTGCAGTCCGGTCTCTTCCGAATGGCCGATGGCAGCGAAGCATGGGAGCGGCTGGAGCGCGGCTTGCCCGAAGCGCCGGCTGTGCGCGCGCTGGCCGCACACCCGCGACAGCCCGAGATCATCTACGCCGGCACGCAATCCGGGCCCTATCGGAGCGCCGACTGTGGTGAGCATTGGGAGAAAGTCGATTTGCCTGGGCACGGCCTGCCGGTCTGGTCGTTCTTGTTTCACCCGCACGATCCCGACGTGATCTTTGTCGGCTGCGAGAACTGCGAAATCTATCGCAGTGACGATGCCGGTGAACGCTGGACGCGTCTGCCGGTCAGTGTGCGCTTCCCCGAGATCACCACCGCGCCGGGCGCTAATCCGGCAAAGCGGGTGCTCATGATGGACGCCAGCGTCGGCGAACCCGAGCTGCTGTACGGCGCGATCGAGGTCGGCGGCACAATCCGCTCGACCGACGGCGGTGAGCACTGGGAGAACCTGAGCCACGGCCAATACCTCAATGATGACGCCGTTGACATGCATGGCGTATTGGTCAGCCGTTGGCGCCCGGGCACGGTCTATGGCATTGGCCGGGCGGGTATGTTCCACAGCGCCGACGGTGGTGACCATTGGCGACATGTGCCCCTGGAGCCGCTCAATGCCAAGGGCCAGATTTACTGCCGCGACATTCGCGAGGTACCGGGTACTCCGCGCATGCTGTGGGTGGCGGCGGGAGGTGGTTTCCAAAGCGAGGTTGGTGTGTTGCTGCGTAGTACCGACGGTGGCGACAGCTGGACCCGTGTCGATACGGGCCACCGACCGGCGCACACCATGTTCGCGCTGGCTTTTGACGAGCGTCGGCCGGAACGAATGTCTTGCGCAACCAACGGCGGAGAAGTGTACAGCAGTCTGGATGGCGGCGAGACCTGGGTCCTGCACCCGTCGCTGGCGGGCACCCAGATCTACGCCCTGGCGCGGGGCTGAGCGCATCTCCATCGTCGGCACGAACCGCGCATGGCACGGGTTCGACAGCGCATCCGGGTGCCTCGTCAGACTTGCCTGGACCTGTTCGAGGACTTGTGAAGGGGTAAGATCGGCGACCTCAACATCGGGGGATAGTCTCTTAGGAACGTATCAAGGGCCTGCACGCCATCCCCAAGTGTTCAAGGGGGCGCATTGGCCGGGCACCCGCAGCCCCCTTGCCAGCGGGCCGCTTCCATCGGAGTGGGACGGTCATCGGGCAGTCTCACCACCCGGACAACAGCGTCGGTAAGCGACTGGATGCCGGAGACGGCTCAATACTACTACCGATTGCGGTGGCAATGGCGTCGAAAGCATTACAGCCTCGGTGCTGGACGGGCGCTTATTCCCTCGTCAGGTGGAGTTTCGACACCACGCTCACACAACTGGGCGAGATAGCCCTTGACAGTCGCGAACCCTGTCTCGGACTCCATCGGCACTGGCATCATGCGGTCGCCTCCGATCAGTCGGACATACCAGACTTTGCCCCGCCGGTGGATATCCTCGTTGCGGTCCGAATTTTCTATAAGGTCATCGCGCGCTATCTGACAGACTTGCGACGGGCTGGCAAAGTTCTGATGCCGGTCAGCGGACCGCATTTTCCGCTCGCCGTCGGTGAAGCGGAGATTGTAAAGCGCGATGCCATCAAAAACGGGAACGGTCAAGGTGCAGGTGCCGGGCTGGGCAAGGGGGCACTCTACAACACTGGCAGAGCCGCAACCCGGCGCCACAGGGTGTCTGCTCAGTTCTCGCCACGGCCCAGGCGTCTTTTCCTCCGTCGTACCGAGCTCCGACGGGATTTCTTACGCGTTGTCTATCAAATTATTCGCGGGTTCTCCTCCGATGCACTACGGGCGGATCACCTGGCTCGAAGTGACGGCCGCGAGACGTCGGGCCGTCATCCGGGGGTACTCGGTGACGGCAACGCAGTTCCGGCGGCCGTTTGTCGATTAGGAGATCTGAATAATCAGCTTGAGAAAGGAAAACTGAATACCCAGCCAAAACAAGACCCCGAGGACAATCGTCGCAGACAGCGCGCCGAATAGGCCGCATTCCAGCTTCGTCGGTTCGCGTTGCCGCGTGGCCGAATCTTTGAGATCGGCGGAAACATCAGGCATCATAGCCTCCTCTCAGTCGCCTGCGGAATTACCGCGTCGAATTTGTGAAGTCTGATATCGAATTATGTAGTTTTGGTTAGTGTGGCACGCTGGTCGGATCATTGTGATGTTTCTCAGCGCGCCGCCGAAGGGGTCGATCAACCCGAGCTGTGCCGAAGTTCACCCCCTCTCGAGCGTGGTTCGAACGATTTTGACCAGATCACGCTAATCGGGAAGCGAGTGAACCCGAAGAAATACAGCCACGTAGAGTGGTGCGCGATGATCTATGTTTGGGAAAGTCGCGACGTGGCCGGCGCTGTGCGGCGCAGCAAGCGCCTCCACTGGAGGCAAGAGGACGCGCGCCCGGGGGTCGGGCGCTGGGTGACAGAAATGGGGCCGGACCCCGTCCGTTGGGAAATCGTCGATGACGAAAGACTCGTCGGCCGTATTCGCGGTCATTTTGATGTCGGAGCCTTTTGCCGTCAAAAACAGGAATGATGCCAGGATTCCCACACGCGGGCGCAGACGCCTCCGGCGCGCGTGAGTTGTGCTCGAGTATGCATGTTCGATCTTATTGCCCCGCCGACCTCCGCGGGTCTCTGTGGCGGAGGACTGCGTCGGGGGCATCCGGCAGTTCCTTCACATACTTCACGCTTGCCACCGGCAGGGCCCGCCCAAACGGCGCCTGGATGCCTAGCTCTTAGTGCAAGCGCCAGAACGATGGTGGGTCCGGAACGGAGTGCCCTAGCGCTATCGGCGACACCAGGGCGCCGGGGTGCAGACCGCTTTCGTTGGACCGTCGTGTCCGCGAACCCAACGCGGGTCGCGCGGCAGTCGACTATCTCCGCCACGAACCGTGAAACGAAGCTTATCTTGTGTTAACCCAGCGCCGCCAAAATTAACGTTATTACAGCCCAGATATTATTGCCCACAATCCCAGCGACAACAGCAGGATCACGATCAGCGCTGGTCCAATATCCAGCGGAAGGGCGGCCGTGCGTGCTGTTCGTTCTGATCGCGACAGCCCTGCGGTGATACTGCGCTCACGGGGGGCGGGCTTTAGGTTCGGCGGCTCGCACCCATCGGTGTCGCTTCCGGTACGTGGGTTTCGTCGCAACGAGCCCAACCTTCCGGCGATGCATAAAGACCTTTCCGTGCACGGCTCCAGGAACCTGCACGTATCAACAGCGTTGTCGGCATCGCCACTCCGCGCGAGCGAGGGACAAAAAAGGTCCGAGAATACCGCCATAAACCAGCGCGCCGTACGCGCGAAGGCTTCGTCGACGCAACATACGCCAGAGCCGAGAAGGGGCGCGCTGGATGAGAGATGGTCCCCGACGCCGCTCGCCACGCGGGCTTCGCCTGGATACCAGTCTTGGCGCGCCCGAGAGGAGTCGAACCCCTAACCCCCAGATCCGTAGTCTGGTGCTCTATCCAATTGAGCTACGGGCGCGTGCCAAAAAGCGGGCCGACTTCAAGGCCCGCAACAACTACTCTACCAGACCCTGACAAGCAAGGCGGATAACCGATTGCCCGAGCCAGGCGGAAATCAGGCTCGCCGCTAACCGTCGGCGCGGGCAAGATATGGTTATGATCTTCCAACCGTCCACCGTCGTCGACGGGATCCCGACGGATGACCCGACGACCCGGCCGTCGATCACTTTGCTGCCCGGGCGCCACAGGCGAGCGGAGGGCGGCCATCCGTGGATCTATTCAAACGAGGTGCGGATGGATACCGCGGCGAAGGCGCTCGCACCCGGCTCGCTCGTCACCGTACGGCGTGCCGATGACAGCGCGCTCGGGGTGGCGATGTTCAATCCGCACAGCCTCGTCGCTGCCCGGCTTCTCGATCGCGACGCCGGCCGGGCGATCGGGCGGCGCTTCTTTGCGCGTCGACTCGAGCGCGCGTTGGTGTTGCGCGACCGGCTCTTCGAGCTCCCTTATTACCGCTTTGTTCACGCCGAAGCCGACGGGTTGCCCGGTCTCGTCGTCGACCGTTTCGCGGGCGTCCTCGTCGTGCAATGCAACACCGCCGGTATCGCCCGGTTCGAG
>JAFAHQ010000315.1 GCA_019237135.1 Alphaproteobacteria bacterium | reverse complement strand
CCCGCGGCGCTGCAGATGCCCGGCGACGACCGGGCCGACAGCGGCGATTGCGGTTGCTCGCAGCGCCGTTTGCAACGTCTCTTCCCGCTGCGTCGCCTTTGCCACTTCGAGCAATCGCTCGACCTGCGGCGAGCTGGTGAAGGCGATGACATCGACCTCGCCGTCGGCCATCCGATCGATCAGGTCGACGACACTCTCGTCCTCGGCTGCCGAAGCGTAGACATAGGGCAGGACCGTGTCGGGGTGCGCCCCTGCGTCCCGCAGAAAGCCGGTCAAACGGGCCTCGGGAGCGCCCGGATAGAGCTGAACGCCGATCCTCCTCTCTCGCAAATCCAGCGCCGACAATATCGCGATCAGACCCTCGGTCGTCGGCGTCCCGGTGCGCAGGTCGGATTTCAACCCGAGCCCGCGCAATGCCCGCTCCGGCTTAGGACCGCGGGTGATCTTGCGCGCGCCGCGCAGCCCGTCCAAAAACCCGGCCTCGATGCCAAATCGGCAGGCAAAGCCATACAATCGGCGCAGCCCCTCGCCGGTGTAGAGGATCAGGTCGTCGAACGGGAAATGCCGGAGCCATTCCTGCACCGGCCGCGGATCCGGAGTATCCTTGATCGCCACCATCGGGCAGCGCAAGGTCTCGGCGCCCTTGGCTTCGAGCATCAGCACCAGCCGATCGAGCTCGCGGGTTTCGGGGAGGGCAATCCTCCGGCCGGACAACGGGCCTATGGCGGCTTCGCTGCTCATCGAGTGCCAAGCTGGTCTCGGCAAGGCCGTCTTGCAAGACTATAGTCCGACCGAGCGCAGCCGCGGCGGAGACCTTGGATGGATCGCGAATACCAGACGGCACGGGTCGAGGATCGCGGCGAGGGACTGTTACTGCTGACGCTCAACCGACCCGAGGTCGCCAATGCTATGAACACCCAGATGGGGCGTGACCTGCTGGTGTTTTTCGACGAGATCAATGCAGCGCCGACGCAACAACGTTGCATCGTCCTGACCGGCGCGGGCGAGCGGGCGTTTTGCGCCGGTGGCGACCTCAAGGAGCGCAACAGCATGACCGACGCAGCCTGGCAGGATCAGCACCTGCTGTTCGAGCGCATGATCCGCGCGTTTGTCGGCTGCCCGGTGCCGGTTATCGGCGCGGTCAACGGTGCCGCCTATGCCGGCGGCTGTGAGCTGGCGCTGTGCTGCGACTTCATCTACGCCGCCGAAACGGCGCGCTTCGCGTTGACCGAGGTCACCCTCGGCATCATGCCCGGCGCCGGCGGGACGCAGAACCTGCCGCGTGCGGTCGGCGAGCGGCGCGCTAAAGAGATCATCCTGACTGGACGCCCGTTCACTGCGGCCGAGGCCTATAAATGGGGCATGGTCAACCGCATCTGCGCACCGGGTCGTGTCGTCGACGAGGCGCTCGAGACGGGGCGGCGCATCGCCGAGAATGCCCCGATCTCCGTGCGCCAAGCCAAGCAGGCGATCCATTTCGGGATGCAGGTGGATCTCGCGAGCGGCATGATGCTCGAGATCGAAGCCTACAACCGGATGGTCCCGACCGAGGATCGGCGCGAAGGCGTGCTGGCCTTCAACGAAAAACGCAAACCGCGCTTCACAGGCCGCTGACGAGCGCCGTTGGGAGGAGCAACACGATGTCCGAAAGGCAAACCATTCAAGGACCGTGGCGGGTCGAGGCCGATACCTTGCCCGAGATGGCGTACGACAATTACCGGCACACCCTCATTCACGAGACGAGCTCAATAAAAGCCTTTCTCACCACTAAACATCACGAGCGGACGATTTTGGTTGCCCCCAAGGGCTATGGGAAGACCCTTCTTCTGATCGCCAAGAAGAAGTCGTTCCTGGAAGCCAGATCGGGGCAGATCGTGATGGCCGAAAATCGGTTCATCGATCGGCCGCTCGGAATCATTCCTGTGGTGCGCAGAGAGATCCTCGAGCTATTAGCCTCTGACTACGAATTCTGGAAATCGCTCTGGAAGATCTCGCTCTCCCTGTCGGCGATCAAGGCGTTCGCCCGAGCGACCAAGGAGAGACCCGCCGACCGCGTGGCGCCTCGTCACGACTGGTACCGGCGCATCATTGCCGACGACCACAAGTACTTTGAAGCCGGGGAAATATTCGTCGACTTGCTTAGTCAAGACTATAAATATATAATCAATATTATCGGAGCGTCAAATTTTATCTTTCCTCACGTTAATCGGATTAACACGCAAGTGGTGTTCTTCATTGACAATGTCGACGAATATTTTAGGCCTGTGTTGGAAGATAGATCAGCTGGAGCGAGTAGCCTTCACAGGCTCTATCGCAATCGGAACAATGCGGTCTGGTCGCTTGCTCAAATAGCGCTGGCAAGCACCGCTTACGAGTTGGAAAAGACCAACCACCACTTAAAAATATTTTGCACCATGCGCCACGAGGCCTTCCTCAAAATGCCGGAAGTCGAAAGCGATGCCTTTCAGATCTCCGGCCGATGCACCAAGATCGAGTACACGCGCGACGATCTGGAGAAGATATTCTTAAAGAATATCGATATCACGCCAAAGGACCGTCTCGTCGACCTCGACAGCTCCGATGCGATGTCCCGGCTGGTCGGAGAAGCGAACAAGCTGGTCGACCATCGGTTTGTTTCGAAGCCGGAACACATCTTTGATTACTTTCTGCGACACACGCTGTACCGGCCACGCGATCTGATGTTCATCGGCGGTGATATTGTCAAAATCGACCCGAGCCAGCGTTCGGCGCAAGCCATCCGAGAGGCGGTCAATACGGCGACTAAGACGATCGTCGACTCGATAATCGGAGAAATGCGGCCATTCTTTACCGTACCCAACCGAGAGCTACTGTTCAGGCGGATAGAAGCCAATGTCCTGACGTTGGACCAGTTGAAGGAAGTCAGCAGCGCCTATGTCTCCGACCTCGGAGATGCCCAATCCCGCGATCCGGATGATGAAATCGGCCACCCGTTCTCGGTGCTGCACAAACTCGGTCTGCTCGGCACCGTGCGGCTGGAATTCGGCAATCAAGGCCGGTGGCGGCAGTGCTTTCTGCAGCCGACCGAGATCCAGATCAACAATGACCCGGAACTGCCGGTCTCGGAGCACTACCTCATTCACCCGGCGCTCGATCAATCCATCTACGAGAGGTCGGCAGGGAAATTCACCCGCGGCTATGACACGCGAAACATCATTGGCAATCAGCTCGAATGGGAAGACCCGATCGCCTACTCGTTTGTTCTCAAAGGCGACGTCGTGGGCTACAGCCACGTCATGAATTCGGAATTGTACGAGATCGTAACGAGAAAACTATACGAATGGGCGCGTGAAATTTGTCGAGATCTGATGTTCGTAGACGTTTCCGGAGGCGATTCGATCCTGCTGATCGACGGCAGCTCCGAGAGAATTGTGCGCTGTGCAAAGGAATTGGTCAGAAGAGCGGGCGATTTTCAGGAAAGGCCGATAAAAATGCGGTTTGGTGGGGCTGCCGGGCCGATCGCTTTCGAGCGCATGCGACGAATGCACAACGGCAGCTGGGATACGATTACAGTGCCCATGGGGCTAGCGCTGCGTACGAGCGCCCTTCTGGAGCCGCTCGCCGCGCCTGGCTGCGCGCTCGTCGAGGAAAGGTTCCATCAATTCGCCGGCGGTCGAGATGATCGTCGCGATCGCATAGACGGTAATGGGTCGCAAGACGGCGAGGAATTTTCCGGAAAGTTTATGGCGCCGCTCTCCCAATCGGACATTCCAGACATCGATTACGATGGCGATGACCAGAAATTTGTTCTCCGCAAGAATCTTCAGGATGCCCCTTATTATACTAAGCTCTGGAAAATAGAACTCGGTTAGATCGGAGGAGAAAGATGGACGGAATGGTAGAGGATCGAACCCGGACCGATCTGACCCGTGTCCTCGCCGCGAGAGCCGGAGCCTTACGCTACGATCAGCTGCCCGCGCCGGTGCGCGAGATTGCCCGGCAATGCGTGCTTGACTACCTCGGGGTGGCGCTCGCCGGAGCGCAAGATCCGCTGGTGCAGATCCTGCTCGACGAAATGACGGAAGCCGGCGGGTCGCCGCAGTCGAGCATCATTGGCCATGAGGCGCGATTGCCGGCACTGGCAGCCGCACTCGTCAATGGCGCGGCATCGCATGCGCTCGATTACGACGACGTCAATATGGCGATGCCGGGCCATCCCTCGGTCGCGATCCTGCCTGGGTTGCTTGCGCTGGCAGAGCTAAAAGGCTCGTCGGGAGGCGACGTCGTCACTGCGTTTGTTGCCGGCTACGAGACCGCCTGCCGCATCGGCGCGGCATTGCAGCCTGGCCATTATAATCTCGGCTTTCATTCGACCAGCACCGTCGGGAGTTTTGGCGCTGCGGCGGCATGCGCTCGGCTGCTCGGCCTCGAGGCTGAGGCGACGGCGATGGCATTGGGCATCGCCGGCACGCAGGCGGCCGGGCTCAAATCGCAGTTCGGCACAATGTGCAAGCCGTTCCACGCCGGCAAGGCGGGGCAGAACGGGCTGCTCGCAGCGCGCCTCGCCCAGCGCGGCTTTTCGAGCCGCACTGACATCGTCGAATGCACCCAGGGTTTCGCGCTGACCCATGGCCCCGATTTCATCGCTGAAGCCGCCCTCGCGACCCCCAAGGCCGGCTTCCACCTCCTCGCCAACCTCTTCAAATACCATGCCGCCTGCTATTTCACACATGCGCCGATCGAATGCGCCCGCCGGCTGCGCGAGGAGCATGGGTTCACCGCCGACTCGATCGCCGGTATCACGGTGAGGATCGACGCGAGCTGCGACCGAGTGTGCAATATCCCGATCCCGGTCGACGGGTTGCAGAGCAAGTTCAGCCTGCGCCAAACCGTGGCAATGGCGCTGGCCGGGGTCGATACAGCGAGCCTTGGCGCCTACAGCGCCGAAAATGCGCGGGACCCGAATCTGATGGGGTTGCGCGACCGGGTGAGGTTCGACTGGCAGGAGAGTTGGCCGCAGACTTTGTGCGAGCTCGAACTCGAGCTCGTCGACGGACGGCGCGTCTCGACGCGTCACGATGCCGGCATTCCAGCTGCCGATATCTCCGAGCAGGGCGAGCGCCTTGCCGCCAAATTCGACGCGTTGGTCGCACCGGTGCTCGGCGCACCGCGGGCGCGCGAGCTCCGCGAGATGATTTCCGATCTCGACGACCTCGCCGACATCCGCAGTCTCGCCCGGCTCGCTGCCGGCTGACCATCACGAGCCGCCCGGACCGAAACGTTATTCGAGCCTAATCATCGCCCCGAATTCGGCCTCGGTCATCATTGCGAAACCGTAGCGCGGATAAACCTCGCGAGCGACCCCGAGAAAGAATTTCGAAAAGGCTTCGGCCGCCGGCGCGCGCAAAGGGTCGATGGTCTGGGCCATCGCAATGCTCGAGGAGAACTTCTCGGCTCCCGGCACCGTCACCATCGCACAGAGCTCGGGGTAGGTCGCCGCAAAGTAGCGCGCCAAGTGGTGGAAGATGATGCCGACATCGGCGTCGCGGGCGGCAATCGCCTGAAGCACGTCGCGGTGCTGGATGCCGAGCCGGCCCGGAAATGTCACAGTCTCGCGGCTGAGGATCGATTTCGTCGTCTCCTGGCCAATCAAGGCGTCCAGCGCGGAGATGTACTGGTGCCGGGCGCCAGGCTCGCTTTCGCTTGCCATGACGATGCGGATGTCGGGTCGTTTCAAATCGACGAGGCTGTGAACGCCGAGCGGGTTGCCGGCTGCGACCAGCAGGGAGAGACCTCGGCTCTGCGCAAATACTTGCCCCTCGGCTTGGGCGATCGAAGCTTTCCGCAGTTGCGTCAGTGGCGCCGCGCCACCCATGACGATGTCGGGATAGAACCCGCTCGCCCGGTTCACCTCTAAGGTCATGTTGCCGAGCAAGATCCCGCCGCCGAGTAGCATCCCGACGATCATCGGCTGCGGCAAGGTGACGACCACGATGTTGTCCAGCGTCAATCCGGCATATTGTGGTTGCGCCCGGGTCCACGCGCGGAACGGCTCGATGATCTCGCCGCCGAGCAGCGCCGGAAAATGATTGCCCTCCGTGAAGATGGCGAGACCGATGGCCGCGCCGAGACGGCCAACGATATCGGGGACCGTATCGGTGTGACCGTCTAATGCCGGAGCATTGGCGGGCGTGGGGACCAGCCGTTTCCAGACGACTGCCCTGCCGCGGGGTCCGTCGCGCTCCAAGGCATGTGCGAAGCCCGCGACCGGCGAGACCAGCAGCGGCGCGGCGGTTGCCGTCCCGATAAAGGTCCGGCGCCCTATTCCGTTCAGACCGGGATCTCCACTCGCGGCGGGCTTTCAGCCCTTGCCGGCCGTTCCAGTGTTCTCCCGTCGTCGACACGATATTCGAAGATCGGGATCTCGGCCGATATGCCTTTGACCTGCTCGTCGCCGAGCGGGCGCAGCCGCGGTTCGCCGTCGCCAAGCGCCGCGGCGACGTCGCCGGATATGGCGCAGGCAATATTATGGGCCTTGGCCGCTTCTTCCATCCGGGCGGCGATGTTGATCGTGCTGCCGTAGACGCCGATCGCCCGCTTGGTGTCGCCCTGCTCGCTGACGACGACTTCGCCGCCATGCACTCCGACCCGAAACCGCGGCACCACGCCGAACTGCCGCTGGTAGGCCCCTTGCTCGCGTCTGACCGAGGCGAACACCGCGTCGATCGCCCGCAGAATCCGGTTCCCGCGGATCGCCTCGGTCCAATTCCACAGCGCAATCAAGCCGTCGCCCTTATAGAGATAGATTTCGCCACCATAGTCGGTAATCGGCTTGGAGATGTCGAAGAGGAACTTGCCGACAAGGGACTTTATTTGGACCGCACCGAGCCGCTCGGCGAGCCCTGTCGAGTCGTTGATATCGAGAAACAACAGGACTTTCTCTTCGATGACCGGGCGGTGATAGGTGCCGATCATCAGGTGAAACAGCGTGTCGATGCCGATGAAATGAACGGTCCGCATAACCACGATGCCGATTACCGAAAACGCGATCACCAGCGGCAATGCGAACGGCAACCGCCGGTAGGCTCTCGACAGCGTATCCAATTGCCCCGTGAGCAGATGCGACAGGTGGACGGCGACGACAAACAGAACCGCTACAAACGCCGTATAAATCGAAATCGACAGCAGCGGGTGCATGCTGCGCAGCCAGCGTCCGCGCAGGCTCTGCACGTAGAATTGCTCAAACAGACCCACACCGGTGCCGACCAATATCGAATCTATGATGGCGTAGACAACGGAGCCGCGCGTAGCGAAGCTCGTCAACCCGGCAAGCAACGCAAAGATCGTAACCGCCAGCAGGATCGAACTCAGTTTCCTGCGGGTGGAAATCGAAACGTGCGAAGGGGCGAGTTTCATTGGCAAGGCCGGTTGGTCCGTGTCATAGCGCAGCTTGAAACAATAGCCGAAGACCCGATCATGATCAGCTTCTGCCAGTTCGGCGCAGGCCGCATCGGCGCGATCCACGCAGAGAATATCGTCCGTCACCCCGCGGCCCGCCTTGGCGCGATCGTCGATATCGATCGTGCCGCCGCGGAAAGGCTCGCGAGCCGCCACGGTAGCGAGGTTGGGACCATGGCCTCGGCGCTTGCCGATCCTGCGATCGACGATGTCGTGATCGCCAGCTCGACGAACACCCATGCCGATCTCGTCGAGGCGGCGGCCCGCGCCGGCAAGGCCGTCTTCTGCGAGAAGCCGCTCGACCTCGACCGGCGGCGGGCCGAAGCGTGCCTTGCGGTCGTGGCCGAATGCGGTGT
>JAFAHQ010000306.1 GCA_019237135.1 Alphaproteobacteria bacterium | reverse complement strand
GGGAATCTAGTGATTTTGGTTACTTGTCCTGGGCCCCTCCCCGGGCGGCCGGCCCTTGCGGGCCGTCCCGGGGATCCGCGGGGGCGACGAATTGGCTGGATCAGCGCCAGAGGATTCTCCCTCGCCCCGCTTGCGGGGAGAGGGTTGAGGTGAACGGCCTCTTCACGATTGTGCAAACACCCGCCGATCAGGTCGGACACTGACACATGGGCCTAGGACTCGATCCGGTAACCACGATCGCGGTCATCTGCGCGATCGGCGTCGCGTTGACGTTTGGCCTTATGGCGGCGGCACTGAGCGACAGCGCGACCAGCCGGCGCTTCGACCGGCGCGTCAATGCGATGCGAGACCGCGCACAGGGGGTCGTCCCCGCCGAGGAGGCCGCCGCCCGGTCGCTTTCGCGGCAGCGGAAAGCGACGGCGATCGATCGCTGGGCTCGCACTTGGCTGCCCCGCCGCGACCTCCTCGCGGCCCGCCTCGAGCGGACCGGGCGGGCGATCACTATCGGCCATTACGCGATGGCAGTCGCGGTTCTGACATTACTGTCGGCGATCGGCTTCGTCGTTGCTACGCGGATCGGCATCGTGCCGAGCCTGCTGCTCGGATTGCTGATCGGAACAGCCCTTCCTCATCTGGTCATCGGACGCATGGGAAAGCGTCGCCTGAATGCCTTCGTAGCGTTGTTCCCGGACGCAATCGATCTGGTTGTGCGGGCGCTGCGTTCGGGGCTGCCGGTCAGCGAAGCGATCGTCGGAGCCGGGCATGAGATTGCCGATCCGGTCGGCGCCGAGCTACGCCTTGTCGAAAATGGAATGCGGATGGGCCGGGACCTCGAAAGCCTGTTGTGGGACACCGCCAAACGCATCGATGCGCCCGAATTCCGCTTCTTTGTCATTGCCCTCAGCGTGCAGCGCGAGACCGGCGGCAACCTCGGGGAAACCCTCGCCAATCTTTCCGATGTCCTGCGCCGGCGCCGACAGATGCAGGCGAAGGCGCATGCGATGGCGAGCGAGACGCGCGCGACCACGATGATCCTCGGCGGGCTTCCGATAGTGGTCGTTGGGGTGCTGTCGCTGACCTCACCCGCTTATCTGCTGCCGCTGATCAACGATGTCCGCGGCCTGGTGCTTGACGCTATCGCGCTGTCGATGCTGACGACCGGCGTCGTGATCATGAACAAGATGGCGAAGTTCGAGATATGAGGGTTCAGGATTTCTCGATCGCCGACTGGCTGCCGGCCGGCGTCAGCCTCGACGAGGCGATTTCGGTGCTCGCCGGGCTCGCCATGCTGGCGACGGTCGCGGCGATGTGGCAGGTGCTGCGGCCGAGCAACGCGTTCGAGCGGCGTTTCGATGAGGTCCTGCAGCGCAAGGAAACCCTTCGGCAAGGCGCTCTAGCGGCGGCACGCCGCGGCCGACAGCGCACGAACGCTGTTGGAGTGATGCGCGAGACGGTGACGCGCCTCAACCTGCTGCGCTCGAAACACGCCACAGAGGCGCGCAATATGCTGGCCCAGGCCGGGATCCGATCGCGGGACGCAATGATCGGCTACCTCTTTGCGCGCATCACCCTTCCTTTCCTGCTCGGTATTGCGCTGCTCGCCGACGCCAATGTGTTTCACCTGCTCCCGATCCCGCCCAAGTATGCGCCGGTGGCGCCATTGGCGGGAGTTCTGATCGGGTTCTACGCTCCGATAGTCTACCTGAGGAATGCCGCGGCCAAGCGGGCCAAGAGCATCAGGCTCGCCCTGCCGGACGCGCTCGACCTGATGGTCATCTGCGCCGAGGCCGGGCTCAGCCTCGATGCGACCTTGGCTCGCGTCTCCCGCGAACTCGGCAACGGCTCACCTGAGCTCGCCGAAGAACTCGCCATGACGGCTGCCGAACTGACCTTTCTGCCCGACCGACGTTTGGCCTTTGACAACCTCAACACTCGGACCAACTCCGACGGGATTCGAGCCGTCGTCAATACGCTGCAGCAGACCGCCAAATTCGGCACACCGCTGGCCCAGTCTCTGCGCGTCCTCGCCAGCGAAATGCGGGCGGCGCGGATGACCCGGGCGGAAGAGAAGGCGGCACGCCTGCCGGCGCTGCTGACCGTGCCGATGATCCTCTTCATCCTGCCGACCCTGTTCATCGTGCTGCTCGGCCCGGCAGCGCTCGGCATCATCGATACCTTCTCACACCGCTGACGCAATAACTTAGCGTCAAGGTTTTCCGGCTACCTCGAAGGGTCGGATACTTCGAGGACGGATGTGGTAAAGCCCCCAGACGATTCCGGCGTCGCAAACCCGGCAGAACGAAGAATTCCCGCGCTTGATGGGTTCCGCGGATTGATGACCATCGCCGTTGTGGTCTCTCACTATCTCGCCGAGATCCCGCACGGCATTCCCGCTTTCGAAGTCGGCTGGATCGCGGTCGACGCGTTTTTTGTGCTGAGCGGCTACCTGATCGCGAACCTGATCCTCGATAAGATCGATCGGGCGAATTTTTTTTCGGTGTTCTATGTCCGTCGCTTCTGCCGGACACTGCCGTCCTATTTTCTCTGCGTCATCACCTTGTTCGCGATCCTCTCGGTCTTGTCCCCGCACATATGGTCCGATGCTGAAATTTGGTTCCCGTTGTGGTCTTACCTCGCGATGGCGCAGAACTTCTATATGACGGCGACCGCAAGGCTCGGCCCGCATTGGCTCGCGCCGACCTGGACCTTGGCAATGGAAGAACATTTCTACC
>JAFAHQ010000234.1 GCA_019237135.1 Alphaproteobacteria bacterium | reverse complement strand
GGTCGGGTTTTGATGCCCTAATAGAGTACGACGATCGGGACGTGGCCTTTGCGTCGCGTAATATTGAGTGCCGCGGCGCCCTGGTTGCGTCGGATGAGCACGTCGGCCACCCCATATCTGGCCTGCAGGCCGCGCAGGTGGAGTTCGTCCAGGAATTTGGGGAGCAAAGGTCGGTCGAAGCGGATCTCGCCCCCTTTTTGGTCGAACTCTAGCCCGAGGCTCGCCTGAACGAGAGCGAAGACGCTGGCGCTTGCCCATGCCTGGGGGATGCAGGCGACCGGATAGAGCGTCGGCGCGTTGAGCCGGCGCCACGGGAAGCCGCAAAACAATTCGGGCAACCGCCGCAGGTCCATATAACCGGCCGCCTCGAATAGTCCTTGGAAAATCTTGAGTACTTCAGCCTTCAAGCCATACCGGGCAAAGCCCAGCGCAATTACCGCGTTGTCGTGCGGCCAGACCGAGCCGTTATGATAGGACATCGGGTTGTAGCGAGCCGCGGAGACCGCGGCCGTGCGGATGCCCCACCCCGAAAAGCATGACCCGCCGAGAAGCGTGGCGGCAACCCGCCGGGCCCGAGCGGGATCAGCGATTTCAGCAAACAGGGCGTGGCCGGCGTTCGAGGCCACGACCCGGCAAGGCTTCTTTGCCCCGTCGAGCGCAAGGGCATAGGTCGACAAGTCCTCCAACCAAAACGCCGCTTCGAACCTTTCACGCAATTTTTCTGCTTGCTGCAAGAGAGCCTCGGCAATCTCCGGACGACCCAGCGCCGAGGCTAACGTCGCGGCATGACGTTTGGCGGAATAAACATAGCCTTGCACCTCGCACAATGCGATGGGACCCTCGGCCATGCGGCCATCTTCGTTAAAGATCGCGTCGTGAGAATCCTTCCACCCTTGGTTGACAAGCCCGGTCGCGTTCTGGCGATCGTACTCGATGAAGCCGTCGCCGTCCGCGTCGCCGTAGGCATCGATCCATCGCAGCGCGGCCTCCACGTTCGGCCACACCGCTCGCACCGTCTCAAGATCTGCCGTGCGCCTGAAATATTCGCCAGCGAGAACAATGAACAACGGCGTCGCGTCGACGCTTCCGTAATAGCGAGCGAACGGCACCTCGCCGAGTTGCGCCATTTCGCCATAACGCATTTCGTGCAATATCTTGCCGGGCGTGGCGTCACGCGCCGGATCGAATGCGGTCGCTTGGGTTGCGGCCAAAAAGCGAAGCACGCCTTGGGCGATCGTGGGATCAATCCACAGGGTGAACAGGGCGGTCAGCAGACCGTCCCGTCCAAACGGGGTGCTGAACCAGGGTATCCCGGCAAACGGGTACGGCCCATGCTCGGTCTCGGTAATCAGCGTGTAAAGATCCGCGACCGAGCGGCGCGCCATCTCGTTGAACAATGAGTTCGAGCTGTCGAGGCTGGCGGCGCGGCCGCTCGATGTCTTGAGCGCGCGCCGCGCGGTGCGCAGCGAAGTGTAAAACCTCCGGGCGACGCCTTCGCCCTGTCCTCTCGGATCGCAGGCCACGCGCAAGACGAGGCGCGCTCCCTGCTTTGGCCCAAGCGTCAGGTGGTAAACCGCGGCCGCGGCATCGAGATCGGTCGGCGCCGGCTCAAAGGCCAGGCTCGTGACCCGCTCCACGCCGTCGAGGCCGAGATATCGTATGCCAATCGAGGCCTCCGAGCTGCGCTCGGCCGAGACCTGCCCGCGCTGGGCGCGCTGTTGCCCCCGCACCTCGAAAAGATCGGCGAAATCGGCGCCGAACTCGATACCGAGCGTCACCTGATGAGAACGCAGGTCGAAATTTCGGACGAGAATGCGCTCGTAACAGGCGTCGTTCCAAATGAACTTGAGGCGGTTCACATGGATCAGCTCCCCGCGCAAGCCGCACGACGGGATATCCGGGTTTGCCAAATCCACCCGCATTACGACATTGTCCTCCTGCACGTTCGAGCTGAGGAGCAGCAGAGGAGCGCTGTTTAGACGGAGCTCGAGCCGCGACAGATAGCGAGTGTCGCGGTGATAGAGCCCGTCGGACCCTCCGGGCAGGGCGACGATGTCACCGCGGCGGTCGAACACAGCGAAAGTATGGCCGTGTTTGAGCGTTCGTAGCCGCCGCTCTTGGAACGAGACATTCGATTCGATGTAGAACGGCGACGCGCCGGCTTCTCCGGTCCGTATCGGGACCGGTTCGGCAACGCTATTGTGGTTCGGTGCCTCAGGCAGCGTCCGCCGCCGCTCTCTCCGCGGCCGCGGCACGCACGGCCGCGTCCACGGTGCCTCGCCGGAGTATGCTGCCATACAGCGCTAGATAGTCGCTCGCCATCCGTTCCACTGTAAAGCGCTCCTGAAAACTGCGGCGAATCGCCGCCCAATCAAGGGCCCTGGCGAGCGGCACGGCGGTTGCGGCTTCGTTGATGCGGTAGACGACGAACCCCGTCACGCCGTAGTCGATGATTTCGGGCACCGAGCCTCCCCCAAGGGCGATCACGGGTGTCCCGGTAGCCATGGCCTCGATCATTACAAGACCGAACGGTTCCGGCCAGTCGACCGGAACCAGCAATGCCAGGGCTCTGCCGAGAAAGGCGTCCTTGTCTCTTCGCCGATCTCGCCGTTGAAGTCAATCCGCGGATGCTTCAGCAGCAGCTCGATCCTGGTCTCGTAATAGGCCCGATCGACGTGAT
>JAFAHQ010000262.1 GCA_019237135.1 Alphaproteobacteria bacterium | reverse complement strand
GGCGTCCCGATCGGGCCGCAGCGCCAGAAACTGGCGCGCGGCGTCGACATCCTCGTTGCCACTCCGGGGCGCTTGCTCGATCTGATCGACACCCGGTCGCTGACCCTGTCGAGTATCCAGGTCCTGGTTCTCGACGAGGCCGACCGGATGCTCGACCTCGGCTTCATCCATGCGCTGAAGCGCATCATCAAGCTGTTGCCGCAACAGCGGCAGACGCTGCTGTTCTCGGCGACGATGCCGCGGCCCATCGCCCTCCTCGCCGAAGACTATCTCACAGACCCGGTCAAGGTGGTCGTCGCACCGTCGGCGACGACGGTTGAGCGCGTCGAACAGGGGGTGGTCTTTGTGCCGAGCGATCGCAAGCGAGATTTGCTCGCGACCTTGCTGCGCGATCCGGTCCTCGCGCGCGTGCTCGTCTTCACCCGAACCAAGCACGGTGCCGACCGTGTCGTGCGTCACCTGGTCAGCGCCGGCATCAAGGCGACCGCCATGCACGGCAACAAATCCCAGCCGCAGCGGGAACGAGCGCTCGCCGGCTTTCGCGACGGCCGCACCCGCGTGCTTGTCGCCACGGACATTGCCGCCCGCGGCATCGATGTCGACGGTGTGTCGCACGTCATCAATTTCGAATTGCCGAACGTGCCCGAAGATTACGTGCACCGCGTCGGCCGGACTGCGCGGGCCGGTGCTGCCGGGACCGCGATCGCGTTCTGCAGCGCTGAGGAGCGGCCCTATCTACGCGACATCGAGAAGCTGACGAGATGCTCGCTGCGCGTGCTCCCGTTGGCGACACCTGCGCCGCCCAATGACCCTATCGAGCGGCAGGCGAGGGCAAAGTTGCCGGGCGAACGCAGCCTGGCGTCGCGGCAGGCTCCCGCGCGCGACCGAGCCACCCCGGCGCGACACCCGCCACAGCCTGCCAGGACAAACGTCCGGCGCGGAGAACCGCCCGCTAGCGGTTCGTTTCCGGCATTCCTGCGCCGCGCGTCGCCAACCAAAGGCAGTTCGGTAGGTCGCCGCGGCGAACATCGAAGCCGCATGCAGACCCGCGGATCCCCAACTATTGGTTTGAGGATCGGCGGTGACTAGTGCCGTTGCGCTTCGCCGCCGCCAGTTAGTCGATGTCTGCGGCGCATCAACCAGCATTCCGAGGATTAACGCATGGCCAGACGCTCCACCG
Source organism: Alphaproteobacteria bacterium (assembly GCA_019237135.1). Lineage (GTDB taxonomy): Bacteria > Pseudomonadota > Alphaproteobacteria > ATCC43930 > CGMCC-115725 > AP-15. Next base: position 1,747 of record JAFAHQ010000262.1, on the reverse strand, counting down.
TTCGCCGCGTCGAGGAGTTGATTCTCTTCGATGTTCTCTACGAGGATGGAAGCCGTACCTCAAACCGCAAAGTACCCGGTTCGGAACTCGGCGGGATCGACGGAGATCTGCCCGCCAGGACCTATATCGAGGGCCTGGACCGGCAAATTGCGGAGATCTCCGGTAAGCCCCGGTCTCCGATCAAGTCCTTGACCCGGGTGCGTCGCCGCTAAGGCCGGCCGGGGCACCGCGCTACCTCCAGACATCAGGAAAGGATACAAATCCAGTGCAGGTCTTTGTCCGCGACAACGACGTCAATGGCGCACTCCGAGTCTTGAAGAAAAAAATGCAGCGTGAGGGCACCTTTCGCGAGATGAAGCGGCGCCGCTCCTATGAGAAGCCCTCAGAGCGACGGGTGCGGGAAAGGGCCGAGGGGATCCGTCGATACCGCAAGGCTATGCGCAAACGGCTCGAGCGCGAGGGTTACTGATCGAGGAGATCGGCGGAAGGCTGCGGCAAGCCGCGTGTCGACAAAAGGCGCGCGAGGTCGCACCTCAAAATCGTGAGGAGACTGCTGATGCGCAAACCGAATTATCGCTTTGAGCGTGCCGAGCGCGATCGCGCCAAAAAAGCTAGAAACGACAAGAAGCTGCAGCGGCAGCAAGAAAAGGCGGCGACCCGCGCCGACGACGGCGCTCCCGAACCGACCGCGGAGAATGAGCCGCGCGAAGTCTAATCGACGGTGGTATCATCTTCCGACGTCGCTGCTCTGACGAGCCGACTACGGTTTACCGCCGCCCGGTTTAGGTTCTCTATGAAGGCATTTTCGGCGGGCTTTCGGGGCGCGACAACCACCCGCATGCTGATTGCGATTTTGCGGCAGTAGACGATTTTCTCGGATTAGCTTCTCGGTACTATAGGAGCATCGATGCGCACCGGGATGCTTAACCCGTCTCGGTCACCGAGGCTGAGATAGCCAGGTTGGCCGGTGGCCACGAAGCGCACCGCGACGCAATAGGCGGCCATCCTCGAATCGATCGCTCATGCCATGCGCTTCATAGTTTGCGTTGCATGGATAAATGTCCTGGGGGCCGGTCCCGCCGGTGGCCGCGTCTGACCCTTGCCCCGACCGCCTTGCCATCCTTGCTCCTTGCTCTACCACCACGATGGTCGGTGCCGCGGCCATTCGGGGAATGTCGGCTGATCCATGTGCGCATCCACCCGATGGTACGATGCAGAGCAGCTACGGCGGATTTCCGAATTGACGATAGCGCATTATGATCGGTTGGCCAAAGCCTATTGGGACGGCACTCGGGACCACGATGTCAGCCAAAACTACGCGGCGCTCCTGGATGCGATTGAGAGCGATCCGCCTTATTCCATTCTTGATCTGGGTTGTGGGCCCGGCCGAGACCTACGCTACTTCCGATCTTTGGGCCACGACGTCGTGGGCCTGGACGGATCGACGGAATTCGTGGCCATGGCACGCTCCTATTCGGAGTGCGAGGTTCTCCGACAGGATTTCCTTGCGATGAAATTACCGGAGAGCCGCTTTGATGGAATCTTTGCGAACGCATCGCTGTTCCACGTGCCGAGGCAGGAATTGCCGAGGGTTTTGGCGGAACTCTCCGCAACCTTGCGGTCCCGGGGTGTGCTTTTCTGCTCAAACCCGAGAGGAAACAACGAGGAAGGCTTCAGCGGTGATCGCTATGGCTGCTTCCTCGATAACGACACCTGGCGCGATTACGTCACCGCAGCCGGGTTCTTA
>JAFAHQ010000252.1 GCA_019237135.1 Alphaproteobacteria bacterium | reverse complement strand
ACTGATAAGAAGAAGTTCTTGGCGATGGGGCGGGTCAATTCGCCGGTTCGTTTGCAAAAATTCCCTGCCCGGCAGCGGAATGTGCTCTGGCTTGCAGCACTCGGTATTGCGCTCGCTGGCCCGGGATTCGCCGAGACCATCGGGGAGCCGGTGGCGCTGCTCCAGGGGCTCGACAAGATCACCGCGCGCGTCTCGAAATTCGAGGCCCCGGTCGGGACCCCGGTGCGGTTCGGCAACTTGTCGATCCGGGTGCGTGACTGCGAGAAGAACCCGCCCGAGGATCCCCCCGAGAGTGCCGCTTTCCTCGAGATCGACGAGCTTCATCCGGGCGAGGCGAGTTTGCGTGTGTTTAGCGGCTGGATGTTCGCCTCGAGCCCGGCGCTGTCGGCGCTAGAGCACCCGATTTACGACGTCAATGTGCTCGATTGCAGGACGGAAAGCGGGTCCCCGCCGGCATCCTCGGGCAAGGTCGAGGAGAAGACCGCGCGGTAGGAAAGCGCCTCGGCGAGCAGCCGATGATAGTGCCTGCGGCTGATCTCGATGCCGCCGAAGCGGGCCAAGTGGGGCGTCAAGAATTGGGTATCGAGCAGGCGGAAGCCGCCGGCGCGCAGCCGGGCGACCAGGTGGACGAGGGCGACCTTGCTCGCGTCGCTCTCGCAGCTGAACATGCTCTCGCCAAAAAACACCGCACCGAGCGAGACGCCGTACAGGCCGCCCACCAGATTGCCGTCCCGCCAGCATTCGACGCTGTGCGCCGCACCCCGAGCGAAGAGCGCCGCATAGAGCCGCACGATCTCGTCGTTGATCCAGGTGTTCGGTCGCTTTTCGCGCGCCCGCGCGCAGGCGCGGATCACGTCTTCGAACGCGCTGTCGCAGCGGATCTCGAAAATCCGCCGGCGCACTACGCGGCGCAGCCGGCGCGCGACGTGGAACGCGTCGAGTGGAAGAATGCCACGGCGGCGCGGATCGACCCAGAACAGCTCGGGGTCGTCGGCCGATTCGGCCATAGGAAAGACGCCGGCCGCATAGGCGCGGACAAGAATGTCGGGGGTCAACTGCAGCAAGCTCGGCCTCGATTAGGCCGGACGCCCGACAAATCGCTCGAGCCAGTGGACGTCGTAGTCGCCGTCGATGAATTCGGCGGTGGTGACGAGCCGTTGATGGAGCGGAATGGTGGTCTCGATCCCGCCGATTACGTATTCCTCGAGGGCGCGGCGCAGCCGCATCAAGCACTCGTTGCGGCTCTTGCCGTGAATGACGAGCTTTGAGATCAGGCTGTCGTAGTAGGGCGGCACTTCGTAGCCCTGATAGAGGGCGCTGTCGACGCGCACGCCGAGCCCGCCCGGCGCATGATAATCGGTCACCCGACCCGGTGACGGCGCGAAGGTGTCGGGGCTCTCGGCGTTGATGCGGCATTCGATCGCGTGGCCGCACAGGTTGATGTCGGCTTGGCGATAGCCGAGCGGGGCGCCCGCGGCGATGCGGAGCTGCTCGCGGACGATATCGAGGCCGCTGACCATCTCGGTAACCGGATGCTCCACCTGCAGCCGCGTATTCATCTCGATGAAAAAGAATTCCCCATCCTGATAGAGGAATTCGAGGGTCCCCACGCCCTTGTAGCCGAGCTCGCGCACTGCCTCGACCGCGAGCGCACCGAGCCGATCGCGTTGTTCCCGGTTGAGCGCGGGGGACGGCGACTCTTCGAGCACCTTCTGATGCGAGCGCTGGAGCGAGCAGTCGCGCTCACCGAGATGGACGATCCCGTCTCGCCCGTCACCAAGGATCTGGATCTCGATATGGCGAGGCCGCTCGAGGTGACGCTCGAGATAGACCTCGCCGCAACCGAAGAATGACGCCGCCTCGGTTTGTGCGATCGGCAGCATATCGGCGAGCTCGCTGCGGTCACGAGCGATTTTCATGCCGCGGCCCCCACCGCCGGCAGCGGCCTTAATCAGGATTGGATAGCCAATTGCTGAGGCTGCGGCTTCGGCCGCTGCGAGGTCGCGCACCCCGCCCGGCGAGCCGGGAACCGTCGCAATCCCGAGCTTACGGATCGCATCCTTGGCCGCCACCTTGTTCCCCATAAGCCGAATGTGCTCGGCCGATGGACCGATAAATGTGAAACCGTGCTCCTCGACGGCGGCGGCGAAATCGGCGTTCTCGGCCAAAAAACCCAGGCCGGGGTGGATCGCGTCGGCGCCAGTGATCGTCGCCGCGGAGAGGATTGCCGCCACGTTGAGATAGCTGTCGCGCACAGCCGGCGGCCCGATACAAACGGTCTCGTCGGCGAGCCGGACATGCATCGCGGCGCTGTCGGTGGTCGAATGGACGGCAACCGTCTTGATTCCCATCTCTCGGCAGGCGCGGTGAATCCTGAGCGCGATTTCCCCGCGATTGGCGATCAGAACCTTCTCGAACATCGGAACCTTCTTGCCCTGTCCCCCCGAACGAGGGCGAATGGCGCAGATTACTCGATCAGCATCAGGACGGCGCCAAATTCGACCGGCTGGGCGTCCGCGACCAGGATCTGCGCGACGCGGCCTGGTCGGTGCGCGCGAATCTGGTTCATGACCTTCATCGCTTCGATGATCAAGAGCGGCTGGCCCTCGACGATGATGTCGCCGAGCCGCACAAAGGGCGGAGCTCCCGGCTGCGGCGCCAAATAGGCGGTACCGACGATCGGCGCCTTGACCGCGCCCGGATGTTCGATCGATCCGGCGGCGGCTGCGGGGGCGGACGAGCCGCCGAGCGGGGCGGGCCCTCCCGCAGAGCGGGCGACGCGGATGCGGCGATCGCCGACCGCATATTCGATCTCTGTCAGACCGGTCTCGGTCAACAAGGCGGCGAGCGCACGGACCAGCTCGGCGTCGGGAAAAGGCGGGCTGCGCCCGCCAATCTTCATAAAGCTGCCTCGTCCGATTCGCCTTCGATCAGGCTGGCGATCGCCTCAAGCGCGAGCTCGTAACCGTGCGCCCCCAACCCGCAGATCACGCCGTTCGCCGCCAGGCTGACATAGGAATGATGGCGAAAATTCTCGCGCCGGAAGATGTTCGAGAGGTGCACCTCGACGACCGGCAGCTCTGCGGCCGAGAGCGCGTCGAGCAGCGCGACCGAGGTGTGGGTCAACGCGCCCGCGTTTAGGACGATCCCGTCCGCCGATTCGCGCGCCTCCTGGATCCAGTCGACGAGCTGGCCTTCGTGATTGGTCTGCCGGAAATCGATCTCGAGACCGAGTGCCGCGGCCCGCCCGGTGCAGCGCTCCTCGATGTCACCAAGCGTGTCGCGGCCGTATATCGACGGGTCGCGGACCCCGAGCAGGTTTAAATTGGGGCCGTTCAGGATAAAGACGATAGGCAAGCGAGGCCTCCCCTTGCGGAGGTGCGCTTATACCACGCGTCAGAGGTGGGTGAGAGCGGCTTCAGGCGAGCAAGAGTCTGTCTTTAGTGCAGCTCAGCCAAGCTCATCGCTTCGCCAAACCGCCGGCTCGCTTCGAAGGTGTCGCCGTATTTGCGATGCCCGGCCGCGATATGGGCGCAAGCCAGCAATAACCTCTCGCGGTCGCGGCACTGGTTCTTGCCGTAATCCTCCAGGAGGCACTGCGGGATCTCCTGGTTGTGCGGGTCGTTGCCGAGGCGTGCCGCCATCAAGGCGAGCTGCTGAACGAGCAGTGAGCGGTCCTCGCCGCTGTCGAGATAGGCTTTGGTCCATGCCGCCGATTCGGCAGGATCGAGCGCGGCGAGCCCGGCTTCCAGCCGTTCGATGATTTTACCGCCGGTCATCCGGCCGGCGCTGCTCGGCGCAGCGATCGGGTTCGGTTTCGACCAGCCGCTGTTCTTCTGGTTCCACGCCGCCTGATTGACCATCGATCCCGCGATATAGAGCAATTTGAGCCGTTGAGGGTGCGCGAAATTGTCGTAAAACCAGCCGAGCGTATTGCAGTATTCGTAAGTGTGCTGCGGCATCGAGAAATTATTGGGGCCCTCGGTCTCCAGCACGACCTGAGCCGCAGCCAGCTGGATCGCGTCGATGATCCGGCGCGGCGATTTGCCGGCCAAGAGCAGCGCGCTGATCTTCTCGATATAGGCAGGCTCGTGTTGCCGGATCAGCGCCTCGATCAGCTCGTTGGTCTCGTCCTCGCTCAAACTCCCGGTATTCGACAACAAGGCTCGCTCGCGTTCCGTCGTGCCGCTTTGCGGAACGGCGTGCACCTCTTTGCCTTCGATAAAGATCGTGACGACGTTGCATGCCATCTCGTACACCGAGTGCCAGCGCGGCCCGACGGCGATGTCGAGCGCCCCCGCATAGATGACGTCGTGGGCGTTGTCCCAGCCGACCGAATTACCGATCTCGACGACCGAACGGGCGCGATAGGCCTTGTGTCCGGTTGTATAGGAGCGGTTGTAAAGCATGCGGTCCTGGACATCGATCATGCCGGCAAACACCAGCTGCGCCAGCACCTCCTTCCGATGTTCTGTATCTTCCATCAGGCCCAGGAACGTTCGGTAGGCGTCGATGACCTGGCCGCGTTCGACCATGGTCAACCAGTTGTTGAGGCGCTCGTTGAGCGGACCGGATTCTCTGAGCGGCTGTTGATCGGGCCAATAGACCACCGGTGCCGGCGGGGTCGCATTTGGCATCTTGTAGCCGCGCGTCGCATAGTGACCCGGGGCTTTTAGGATCTTCTGGTTCCAGATGTCGAGCCCGGACGGGATGTACCAGATCGTCTGCGCTAGAGGCAGCGCGGCGAGCTTCTCCGGCAGCATCTTCTCTAGATTGATCGCCGCTCGCGAACTCAAGAGGCAATGATCGTTGTTGACGAAGTTCGGAAAACCGTCATCGATGCGCTGATGATATGGCACGTGCGTGTAAGGCGCATGAATGCGCACCGCCTCGGCCATGATCTCGGGCAGGGGGCGGCCACGGCGCAGCAATTCGTAGTAAATGCGGCTGCCGCCTTCCTGATCGCGAGCGAGGAGGTACTCCTCGAGCTCGCGATAGAGGTGGGCCGCTTCCTGACGGCCATTTTCGCGCGGTGCGCCTTGCGTTGCCATCGACTCTTCACTCCCCCAAGTCGCGATCATTGTCAAATTTGACTAAGTTAGTTGGGACCCGCCGCGGCCGGCAACCGCCTTGCCTGCACGTGAGGTATGACCGTCGATGCACCCCGATATCTTCCACAAGGATTTCTCGCCGACCCCCTATTGGTGGGAGGCTTACACACCGGCGGCCGGCGCGCTCAGCGACGTACCGCGCACGGCGCGTGTGGCGATCGTCGGGGGCGGATATGCGGGTTTGTCAGCAGCCCTCGAACTGGCCAAGCACGGCATCGATGCAGTGGTCTTCGAGGCGGGCGAGCTCGGCTCTGGCGCCAGCACCAGAAATGGGGGAGCGGTCAGCGGCGGCGTCAACGTCGGCAAGAGCTTCACCGGCAAGACCGCCAGGGCCGACGGTGCCGGGGCGGAGCGGATCTTGTCCGACGCCTGCGATGCCTTTGCACTGATCGACCGGCTGATCTCCGAGGAAAAGATCGCGTGTTTCTGGGAGAAGCCCGGGCGGTTTGTCGGCGCCTGGACGCAAAGGCATTACGGCGTGCAATCGCGCCGGCTCGCTATGCTCAATATGGCGGCGCGCTCCGGGGCATACATGGTGCCGCGCGAACGGCAGCGCGAGGAAATCGCCAGCGAGTATTATTTCGGCGGCATGGTTGTCGAGCGGTCGGGCAAATTGCACCCGGCGCTCTACTATAAGGGTCTGCTCGACGCGTGCCGCCGCCGCGGCGTCCTGGTCTGTGCCAAAGCTGCCGTCACCCGCATCGGTCGCTTAGGAAACGCATGGCAGGTCGAGACGGCCCGCGGAACCCTATCGGCCGGTGATGTTGTGATCGCCACCAATGGCTACACTGGAACCCTGACACCCGCTCTCAGACGCCGGGTTGTGCCGATAGCCAGCCACATCATCGCGACCGAGCAATTGCCGGCGGATGTTGCGCGGTCGCTGATCCCCAGGGCGAGGACCTTGTCGGATACCAAGCGGGTGCTGTGCTACTACCGTTTGTCCCCGGACAATGGACGCATGGTGTTCGGCGGCCGCGCGCGTTTCACCCAGGTCGACGCAACAGTCAGCGCGCCGATCCTCCACCGCTATATGATCGATCGATTCCCGCAGCTTCGCGGCGTCAGGGTCACTCACGCTTGGACCGGCAATGTCGCCTTCACCCTAGACGCGTTGCCGCATATGGGGTGCCGGGATGGCCTCCATTATTGTCTCGGCTGCAACGGCAGCGGGGTCGCGATGATGACCTATCTCGGCTACCAGACGGCGCTCAAGATCGCCCGCGTCGCAAATTACGCTTGCAGCTTCGATAGCGAGGAATTTCCCGACCATCCTCTCTATTCCGGGAATACTTGGTTTTTACCGATAGTTGGTGGCTATTATCGGCTGCGCGACAACCTCGATCGCCTGCTCGCCTGATCCTGTTGTATATTCTCCACAGGCGGACCGGAGAGGAGAAGAAGAGATGGATTTCGAGACTTATAAAGGCTCGCTTGCCGACGATAGCCCGCCTGACGGCCTCGGGATGGCAGTTCAGGCGTTATGGTGGGAGGCCAAGGGCGATTGGCACCTGGCGCATCAATGCGTGCAAAAACAAGCCGACGCGGAAGGCGCCTGGGTGCACGCTTACTTGCACCGTGTCGAAGGCGATCTGTCGAACGCTGGCGGCTGGTATCGCCGCGCCGGCCGGCCGCTCCCGACCGCGCCCTTGCAAGAGGAATGGGAGACGATCGCGCGGGCGCTGCTGGGTTAAGCCACTCCCACAGCCCGTCAGCGGGCCATTCAGACGGGGCGACCTCGGCACGGGTCGCGGCTTGATCGGGCCAAATGACCGCCCAGGGGGGCCCTGTTGGATGAAAGCCAGCAATGGCCGCTCTTGTGCAAAGAGATTTGCTTGTGCGATCCCCGGGATTCCTTCAGGTTTCATTAGCTCTATCGTATGGAATCTTGGTTACTCTTTTGGATTTGACGAATTCGTGCGCCGTTTCTTTAGGTCTTAACGTTTTGTCAAATTTTTCGCGGCAACGTGTGCGCGTTTGAACCGCTAGGAGAAACCAATGCGCGCGTTTTTTACGAAGCTGATCCAGGACGAGGCCGGTGTTACGGCAATCGAATATGGGCTGATTGCCGCACTCATCGCAGTTGCCGCCGTCACCGTCATGGGAACCGTCGGCACCAACCTCAGCAGCACCTTCAACACGGTTGCGGGCAAGCTGTAAACTCCTGCAAAGGAGCCTGTCGGCGCTCGACGGCGTTGGAAGCGCCGTCAAGCGCCGACCACCTACCCTTCCTAACCTCGGCGATACCTTCATTGGCGCGGCCTCGGGCGAGCCGAGCGGCACCACTCCACCCTCCTTGGTCCGGACTCGGATCCCCTGGGCATCGGTCGCCGCGCTCGCGGTGACCGGCATACCCTTTGCCGCCTTCGCAGTTCTCGTCCTCCACCATTTCTATGTCAAAGGAGGGGTGTTCTACGATTCCGGCCTGTTGGCGCTTCTACTATCCGAGCAGGACCCACGCTTGCCGACCCCGCCTATCTTTGGCGGTGGGAGTTTTTTCGCGATACACGTTACACCGATATTCGCCGCCGCTGCGCTGATCAGACGCTTGTTGCCGGTCACCGACGCGCAATTTTTTGCTGGGTTCATCGGATTTTGCCACGCCTTGCCCGGACTTGGCACCTTTTGGCTACTGCATTCGCGTCTCGGGTTGCGCCGCCCGTTTGAGATGGCGGTTGCCGCGGTCGTCGCTATCGCGTTCTCGTTCAATGGCCAAGCCTTGGCCATTGCTCGCTATCCTCATTTTGAAATTTTGATCGTCGGCACCTTCATCTTGTTCTCCGTGGCGCTGATAGGCCGACAGTTGGCCGTCGCTAGCATCTGTTTCGCCGCCTGCCTCGCGACCCGCGAGGATGCCGGATTTCATCTTTTCGCGGTCCTCTTCCTGTTGATCGCGCTCAACCAATATTGTGGGGTTTCGTGGCGAGCGCAGACGCCCGAGATTGTCTTTGCCGCGATCGCTTTGATCTATTCCCTCGCTGTGCTTGAGTTACAATGGGAGTTATCGCCGAGACAAGCGCCCCTTACTCGGGTTTACCTTGGGGATCCTCCCTTCGGCACACTCACTTTCGCGATCGTGAGCGAGCGTCTCCTGGGCTACCTCAACTATCGGACGTATATTGTCTTGCCGGCGCTCATCGCTATCTTCTGGGCGGTGCGTTCGCGCAACCCTTATATTGTCATCGGCTATGTCGCCTTCCTGCCGTGGGCTGTAGTGAGCCTGACCGCGCAAAACGACATCGCTGGCACACTTTCGGGCTATTACGCTTACCCGTTTTTGATCGCGAGCTTCTGGCCGCTAATTGGGGTTCTTCTTGACGGGCGCCTACGAGAGTGTCGGAAGTCCGCCGCGGTCTCAGTGATCGCCTTTTCCGCGATGATCGCCGGCTCATTCGCCGCTGTATCGCGCCAATACAATCCAGGACACCTTGAGTTACTTGCAAGCTTCCTAGCGGCGCCGTCCCTTGCCCGCCAAGCAATGACCGAACAGGCTGTCGAGCAGCTTTCGCAGTCGAAAGCGGAACTGGGAGGGGTTCTAGTCGATGGCAGTGTGCTCGCGCTCGCTCCGGGGGGCTACAGTTCCGGCGAGACGGTTTCGGGAGCCCCAACCAGTCACCCCGATACCGTGATATATTTCGCCGATGGCTACGAGGCCGCAGCGGCGCGGACGATAGCCATGGCTGAGGGCCTCGACCAACATTATCAGATTCCTGGCACCTCGATCCGTCTCGCGACCGACCGGTCACTGGTCCCCTCCTCGTCTCTCACTGCTCTGCTCATCCCGTCGGAACCGTTTCGATAGCAAGGCGGTGACCCGCGGATCGTTGGAGCGGCTCGTCTCGTCGCGCGAGGAAGGCCAGTATCCTTCCCGCTAGCGTGCAAGTTTCAGCCATTAAGGATCTGGCAAGTGTAAGCGATTAATTCTGCTGGCGAAAAGCCTCACCCCTGCGAGCTTTAACAGCCAGTGAGCACCTTGTCGACAAACACCTTTCCCGGGCCGTCGTCGATGCCGACCCGCGGCGATCGGTGGCTCACCGGCGCGGGCTTGGCTAGCCTGGTGCTGCTGGCGGTCGGGCTGCGGCTAATACCGATCGTATTCGTGCCCAGCATGCCGTATCCCGACGAGATCTTTCAGACGTCCGAGCAGGCACATCGCCTGGTTTTTGGCAGTGGTCTCATACCATGGGAATTCCAGCTCGGCGTGCGATCCTGGCTGCTGCCTGGCATAATTGCGGGCTTGATGGAGGTTTCGCGCATCGTCGGCGACGGACCGGATTATTACATACCTTTGGTTGCTATTAGTTGCGCGGCTCTTGCGTCTCTGCCGGTGGTTTGCTGCTTTTTGTGGGGTCGCCGGCTTTTCGGCCTGTCCGGTGGGTTGATGGCTGGAGCTGTCGTCGCGGTAGCGGCCGAGCTCGTGTATTTCGGTGCGCGGACCCTCTGCGAGGTCCTCGCCGGGCATCTGCTCGTCGCCGCTCTTTATATGCTAGAACCGTGCTATCGCGTGACCTCGCGATGGCGCCTTTTCGCGAGCGGCGCCTTGCTCGGCGTTGTTTTGGTGCTGCGGATCCAACTCGGACCAGCGGTCGCGGTCGTGGCGCTGTGGACAAATTGGCGCGCCGCGCGCGAGCGTGCCCCAGCGATGCTCGCTGGGGCGGCCGCCGTTTTGGCAGCTGCCGGCATTCTGGATACCCTGACGCTCGGCTACCCTCTGGCCTCGGTCTGGCGGTACGTCGTTTATAATGTCTATTACGGAGTGAGTTCGACATTCGGTGCCGAAGCCTGGGACTTTTATCTTCGGGGCGAGCTCGGGGTTTGGGGCCCCGTTTCCGGCTTGCTGCTTCTGCTGGCCATCCTTGGCGCACGGCGGATGCCGTTATTGCTCATCGCTGCCATCACCATACTCGCCGTTCATTCGAGCATAGCTCACAAGGAATACCGCTTCATTTATCCGGCAGTTCTTCTCATTATCGTTTTGGCCGGGATCGGGCTCGCGCAGATAGTAACTTCGGGGATGCGGCGGTTGCGGACGGCAAGCGTCAGTGCGACGATCGCCGCATCCGTTTTTACAACGCTCTCCTTAATTGTCTGGGCGCTGGCATCGTTGATGGTGTGGACGGGGCCTACCCTCGCAAGCCTTCGCTACAGCACACACGATAATCTTCGGGCAGCATCCTTCGTCGCACGCGAGCGTGCGCCCTGCGGCATCGGTCTCTACGGGCTCGGCGGAAATGACTGGGCCTATTCTGGCGGATATACCTATTTCCATCGCCCCTTGCCGATATACTGGCCCAAGGACGTGGCCGCACTGGCTGCCTACGCCGCCGGGTTCGATACCCTCGTCTATGCTGAGGCGCCGCCCAAGGGGTTGGGTTTCACGCCGCAGAAGTGCTTTGGACAGGTCTGCGTCGCTCGGCGCTCAGGCAGCTGCGCACCACTGCCGATGATGGCGATGCCGTTTCCCGACCCTGTGGCACGGCCGCTCGATCGCAGCCCGTAGCCGCCGAGGGGTATATGCGCGCCCTTGTTTACAGGCTAGCCATTGGCTTTCCGGCCGGCCCGGTCGCCTTATTTGTGAGAGCGGTGATGACTCGTCGTATTTACCGATTTGCAGCCACGATTGCCGGACTGCTTGTTTTTTTTAGTATGTCCTGGTTGTACGCGTTTGGCGATCGAAACATCTACGAGCAAATTTTAACGACATACGGGATTTGGCCCTTCCGATTTCCTTTTGTAGATATTAGTGCTTGGCTAGCGGTCTGGGAATGCGCGCGCCAGGGTATCGATGTCATTTCCGCTAATCCCTGTGACGTTCTGCAGCGGTCATATAGCTCCTCACCGCTTTGGATCGCTGCCTCGGCGATTCCACTGGGTGTGCGCGACACCCCGGCCGTCGGATGGTTTCTCGATCTTGTTTTCCTCATGTCTCTGAGCCTTCTGCCGCCGCCTCGATATTTTCGCGAGCTGATCCTGGTGT
>JAFAHQ010000246.1 GCA_019237135.1 Alphaproteobacteria bacterium | reverse complement strand
CGAAAAGATAAGGTTTCTCCACCTTGACCCAGGGTAGCGCGCGCCGCTCGGCGGCGAGCTGATCGCGCAGCCGGGTTAATTTCTTTTCCTTTACCAGTAGCTGTTTGCGGAGGGTGAGCCATTCGTCTTGCGATACGATCCGGTGCTGCATCTTTACAAACCTATCAGTTAAATAACCATCTGGACAAATATGCCGGATAGACCGCATGTCAAGGGGGTCGATTTTTCTGGAATTCCAGATCGGGCCGTTCACGCGCTTTGCCGCAGGCGTGGATTGGCGATCTCGTCTAGGCCCACGGTCAGAAAGAACATGCCGAGAAAGACCGTCAAAATGATCACCGTTGGTGCCGTCCACCACCACCACCAGCCGTTGATCATCGCGGCGTTAAAGTAGACCCAATAGAGCGTCATGCCGAGGGTCGGGGAATCGATCGGGCCAAGCCCGAGCACTTCAAGGTAGATCGAGGCGAGGATCGCCGCGGAGACCGCATTGACCAAGGTGGCGGCCAGATAGGGCAGCAAATTCGGCATCAGCTCGAAAAAGATGATGCCGGGTCCGCTCATGCCGGAGAGCTGCGCCATTTCGACATAGCCGCGCTCGCGTAACGACAGCACCTGGGCACGGATCGTGCGCGTCGGGTAGAGCCAGGCGAGCGAGGCGACGATGATCGCCATCTGATTGACAGTCAAAGTCCCTTTGATCGATACTGCGATGATGATCAGCACGAGGAGGCCAGGCACGGTCAGTCCGATATCGGCGATAGCGCGAATTACGGTGTCGATCACGCCTCGGTAATAAGCCGCAATGAAGGCTAGGACGGTGCCGAGACCGACTCCGATAAAGCCGGCGACAAAGCCGATGCGCAAGGTCAACGGGGTGCCGGCAACCATCACCGCGAGAAGATCGCGGCCTTGCCGGTCGGTGCCGAACGGATAGTCGGCCGAAGGCGGCCTCAATGCCGGCACGGAGAGCGGCCGCGCATTCTCGATGTCGACCATCAGGCTCCCGATCAACACGAACAAAACCAGCATTGCCAACAGCGCGATGCCCAGCGCCAGTGACGGGTTCCGGCGAATATAACGAAAGACCGCGCGCACTATACCCGCCGATAGGAAATGCGCGGGTCGAGCCAGGGATAGATCACATCGAGCACAAAGGTGGTGAACCCGAGCGCCACGATGACGGTGAAGACGATGCCCTGGATCACGAAGTGATCATTCTCGCGAATTGCCTGGTACAACAGCGTTCCGATGCCGGGATAACCGAAGATCACCTCGACCAGCACTGCGCCGGAGAGAACCTGGCCGAGCGCCAATGCAAGTGCGGTGATCTGCGGGAGGACCGCGTTGCGCACGCAATAGCGCATGAACACGGTTGGCGCCTTCAGCCCCTTCGCTTCGGCGAAAAGGACATAGTCCTCGCCCATTGTCGTCACCATCATGCCACGCATCCCGAGGGCCCAGCCGCCCGTCGAGACCAGGATGATCGAGAGCGCCGGCAACAGCGCGTGCTGGAAGACGTCCCAGGTGAAATGCCAAGTGAGCGCCGGGACAGCGCCCGCGGAATAGCCGCCAAAGATCGGCAGAAGTGGCAACCGGAAAGCCAGGAGATAGGTCAGGATCAGCCCGAGCAGAAAGAACGGGATCGCGTGCAATGCCCAAAGCGGCGGCATCAGCCATCGCATCCAATGCGGCGCCCTCGGCCAAGCGAGCAGCGCTCCGAGTAAAGTGCCTATGCCGAAGGAAAGCAGCGTCGTGGTACCGAGGAGCCCGACGGTCCACGGCAGGGCGTCGGCGATCAGCTCGTTGACGGTACGCGGGTAGTTGGCGATCGAGTAGTTGAAGTCGAGCCGCGAGACATCGCGCAGGTAGGTCACGTATTGGCGCCACAGCGGCTTGTCTAGCCCGAAGCGGCGCTCATACTCGCGCGTCATCTCCTCGATCCCACCCTGCACATAGCCGCCGAGTTGAGCTTGCTCGAGCAGCTTCGCGCGCACCGGGTCCTGACCCGACAGACGCGGCAGAAAGAAGTTGAGGGTGGCAGCGAGCCAAACGATCAGCAGAAAGACGCCAAACCGCCGCGCTATATAAGCCGCTTGCATCTAGATTGCTTCGTCGCTGCACTCCTCGCAATGACACCACTTTGCCGTCATTGCGAGCGAAGCGAAGCGATCTCCGAGGCTCACGCCGATTGCAAGCTCCACAACACCATGGCGAAAGTCAGGTGCCAGTGGGCGCCGTTGACGTAGGCATTCTCCTCGGTCGGCCAGTTCTTCCAATACGTCGTGTCCCAAGGAATGCGATGGTAGTTCTGTACTAGCTGGATATCCGGCAACTCGGGCAGCCAGATCTCCATCGCCCGGCGCCAAATGTCGCTAAGCTTCTTTGTATCATCGGGTGCAGTAACGTAGGCTTCGTCGACCAGCTTGTCGTAGTCGGCATTCTTCCAGCGTGAAAAATTTGCCTGGTGGGCGCCGGGAACCGCGATCGAGGCGCCCTGGTAGAGGCGCAATGTCGCGTAGGGCTCGTTGATCGAGCCACCATGGCCGTAAATCGCCCCATCGTAGTCCCCTTTCTGGAACCGGCTGTCGAAATCGGGCGGCAATCCCATGCCGGCTTCGACGCCGCGACGTTTGAGCATCTCGGCCAGCACCGGCCCCATCGCCGGTCCGGACGCGCCAAAGCCGATGATATCGACATTGAGCCTTTTGCCCTGGGCATCGGCCCAGAAGCCTCCGCCGTCCTTCTTGAAGCCCTTGGCGGCCAGCAGGCTGTCGCCCTTCTTCGGGGCAAATTCGTTGGTGTCATGCTTTGCCAACAGGTCTTTGACGGTGTCGAAATACGGCAACAGCGGCGGATAGGGCGGCAACGGCAAGTTCGAGGGGGTGTTGGCGCCCAGATAGCCGACCTCGATCAGCTGCTTTCGATCGAGGTAATAGCTCAATGCCCAGCGCACATCCTTGTCGTCGAAAGGCGGTCGCTCATTGTTGACGTAGAGCGAGATTGGCCACCAATCCATATAGCCGTAGGGCGATGACTGGCCGGTATAGGTAGTGATCTTCGGGTTCTTGCGGAACATCGTCGGGAAGGTGGCGGGCTGCATGCCGGTGCCGGCATCGAGTTGGTCGGTGATCAAGGCCTGTGCTGCCTGCTGCTCGCCGGCGAAGGGTAGCCAGATGTTGCGTTCGACCGCCGGCAGCGGCGCCAGCTTGCGGTCAGCGGCCCACCACGCGGAGCGGCGGTTGAACACCTTCTGCTGCGGCGAGGCGTCGACGACTTGCCAGGGGCTGGTGGTGACCGGCCACTTCTTCCCCAAGTCGAAGTGCTTGAACGTCGTCCAGTCTTGCCCTTCGAAGATGTGCTTCGGCACGATATAGACGCCGATGTCGTATTTGTACGTCATGAAAAAGAAAAACCGTGGCGCTGGGATCTTGAAATCGATCACCACCGTATCGGCGTCGGCGGCTGTGGCCTTCTCCACGGCCTGCTGCACATCAACACCCCAGCGCACCTTGGGACCGAGATCGCGCAGTGTGTTGAGGGTATACGCCACATCTTCGGCGCCGAACGGCTCGCCGTCGCTCCACGCGATACCGGGGCGGGTCTTGATCGTCAGGCGCTTGAAATCGGGCACAAATGCGTAGCTCTCGGCAAGCCACATATAAGTCTTGTCAGCGAACGCGCTGTAATAGGCGAGCGGCTCGTAGACGAGGTTGGGACCATTTTGGTGGTTGGAGCCGATCGAGTACGGGTTCCACAAATCCCAGTCGACCCAGCGGCCCTCGCGTCCACCCCAGACCAGGATCATTGTGCGATCGCGCGCGATCGGCGGCAAATCCGCGTGCGCGTGATGCCAGGGCAACAAAGCAGCGGCGCCGGCGGCCAGGCCGACCTTGATCAGGTCGCGCCGGCCGGGATGGAGGATCAGGGGACGATCGGACATGTTTCGGGCCTTTCAAACTGACTTGCTTGTGCAGCTTGTGGTCCCGGGATTCCGCGCCGCGAGTATCCGGCTGTCAAGCGAGCCGCCGGCCGCGGGCAAGGCGGGGCTGAGCGCCGCCGGCCGTTGACCTGGCGAGATGTCGGCTTGAAGGACCTGGACGCAGCCGTGAGATATGCCCTATCAGCGGCAGGCTAACGATCCGAGGGACGGGCTGCGCCGAACGAGTTTCAGGATGTCATGAGCGCAGTTCCCCGCCATCGCCCACAGCCCGGCCTTGCCCTCCTGTCGGCTGGGTTTCGCCCCTTCTTCCTGCTGTCCGCGCTGTGGTCGGCACTTGCCATCCCGCTCTGGCTGATTTTTTTCACCGCCGCGAGCGTGTTACCCAGCATATTGCCGCCGGTGGTTTGGCACGTGCACGAAATGGTTTTCGGCTTTGGTGCCGCGACCGTCGCTGGGTTCTTGCTAACCGCCATCCCCCAGTGGACCGGCCGCCGGCCGCTGCGGGGCGCGCCCCTCGCCTGCCTGACGCTGTTGTGGATCTTCGGAAGGGTTGGCGTGCTGATGTCGACGCGGCTCGGCGCGGCGGATGCGGCATTCCTCGACCTCGCCTTTCCCATTGTCTTCCTTGGCTTCGTCGGCCGCGAGATTGCCGCTGGGCGAAACTGGCGAAACCTCCCGATCGTCGCTGCTCTCGCCTTCCTGCTGGTCGGCAATCTCCTCGTTCATTTCAATGCGGCCGGCGTCTCCGCAACCGCCGAAATCGGCAACCGGCTCGGCGTTGCCACGTTGCTGATGTTGATCAGCGTTGTCGGTGGCCGAATCATCCCGAGCTTTACGCGAAACTGGCTCGCCAGAGAGCGCCCGGACATCCCGCCGCCGGGGGTCTTCGGCGGTGTCGACCGCGCTGCCCTCATCTTGACGGCGCTGGCCCTCGCCCTGTGGGTTCTCGCGCCGGCAAGTCGTGCCACTCCGTGGGCTGCGCTCGCCGCAGGACTCGCGCACGGCGTCCGTCTCGCGCGCTGGCGCGGTTTTGCGACCTTACGTGAACCGCTGCTCTGGGTTCTCTATCTCGGTTATGGCTGGCTCGCGCTCGGCTTTTTGCTGCTCGCTCTCAGCGGCGCTGTAGCGCTGCTGCCGCAGACGGCGGCGCTCCATGCACTGACCGCGGGTGCAATCGGCACGATGACGCTCGCGGTCATGACGCGGGCCACACTCGGCCATACCGGGCGCCCGCTCGCCGCCGGCCCGGGAACGACCGCGATCTACGCCCTGATCACCCTCGCTGCGGTGCTGCGTCTCTTTGCGCCGCTCGCCCAGGCGGACTACCTCTTTGTCCTCTCGCTCGCAGGCGCGGCATGGACCGGCGCATTCGGGCTGTTCGCGCTGATTTATGCGCGACCGTTGATCCTGCCGCGCCCGCAGCCGATCTGAAACGCCGGAGGCCCGCCGAGCGCGCTTACGACGAGGCGCGAGCCTGTGCCATCTCCGGCCGGTACAGCATCGACCACATCGCCGCAATGGCGACCGCGATGCTGGCGAGCAGGATGATCCAGAAAGAGACGAGCGGCGCCACTCCGATCGCCCAGCGTAGCGCCGCCACTACGAGAAGCACCACACCGAGCACGATGTTTGTTGCGCTGGGCCACGCCATGCGGTCGGTCTGTCGTGCCCACACCGCAGAGACGACGACGATGATGGCGGCAGCCGCCAACGCGGCATTGTTCATCGCGCCCGCGGGGTTTGCAAAGATA
Source organism: Alphaproteobacteria bacterium (assembly GCA_019237135.1). GTDB lineage: Bacteria > Pseudomonadota > Alphaproteobacteria > ATCC43930 > CGMCC-115725 > AP-15. The sequence continues at coordinate 4,259 of JAFAHQ010000246.1, read as the reverse complement.
GCGCTATAGGCGAGCCACAATCCGACTAGAATATTGAGAAGGTTGCCGATCATGTTCCGACCCCTCTTTCTGATGGGTATGCTGCAGGAGGCGCCACGTCATCGGCGGTATGGCGAGAAAAACGAGGCTGCTGCCGACGATCAGGGACTTCCAGCCGAACCCGAGCGGCGTCCACAAAATGATCGTGAGCGCGGCCAGTACATGCAGTCCGTAAGCAGCCGCGGCCGAGCGCCCACAGATCTGGGTCTGGCGAAACTGCGCGAGCCCCCATAGAACTCCCCAGATACCTGCGAGGAGAGCGTAGAGCCCGAGAAGTAAACCCGTCTCGAGGGTCGCGAGGCCGCTCATTGCGCGGGCGCTACAGCGGCAACGGCCGGAGCACGCCGGCCCAAGGTCAAGACGTCCCAAACCAGCACGACATAACCGGCGGTAAACACCAAGGCCAAGAGGAATCGCGCAACCATGCCGTCGACGAACCACGCGTTCTCCTGACCCGAAATGAACGCGTTCAAGGTCGAACCGCCGATCGCACGCTCGACGAAAGCCTGGACAAAGCCCGACACCAGCAACGCGCCCGTCATGCCGACAAGCCCCAAATTGAGCGCCGCAAACGACCACTTCCAGAGCGGCCCGTCGACAAACGCGAGGTTACGGGTCTTCTGCAAAACCAGGTAGAGGACCGAGATAACGCCGCAAGAATATGCTCCCCAGAATGCAAAGTGCCCGTGCGATACGGTCCACTGCGTCCCGTGCGCGTAAAGGTTGATTTGCGGCAACGTGATCATGAACCCCCAGACCCCGGCGCCGATAAAGTTGCCGAACGCCTCGGCCATCATCCAGTAGAAGGCAGGGCGGTTTGTCGTCTTCATGTGCTGCGCGCCGGCGTCGTACACCGCATGCACGACCATCCCCAGCAGCGGCAACGGTTCGAGTGCGGAGAAAAAGCCGCCGATCGTCAACCAATAATTTGGTGTCCCGATCCAGAAATAGTGATGCCCGAGCCCTAGGATCCCGGTGCCGAGGACGAGCGCTACCTCGATGTAGAGCCACGTCTCGACAATCCTGCGCGAGGTGCCGAGCAGCTGCATCAGAGCCAAGGCCATGATGCAGCCGATCAGAACCTCCCAGGTGGCCTCGACCCAGAGATGGACGAGCCACCACCACCAGAACAGATCCGCCGACATGTTGCTGATGGCCGGAAACGCGATCAGATAGAGCAGAATGAGTGGTATCAGGTCGATCATCAACACTGTGATGATCCCGGTGGTCTTGCGCGCGGCGATCGCAGTTCCGATCACGTTGTAGGCGAATACCACCATGATTACGACGATGCCGAGGGCCGCCCAGCGCGGCGCTTCCACATATTTCCGGCCCTGATTGATGAACCACAGAGCCGCCTCGTTACTTCCGCCGTATTGTATGAAGATGAACACCACCGCAACCACTGCAACCGCCGCGCAAAACACGTAGAACAATATCTCGGCTGCCCAAATTCCCGCCGTCTCACGGCCCAATTCCGCCGGCAGAAACCAGTAGATCGACCCCATGAACCCCATCAGAAGCCACATCACCAATGTATTGATGTGCAGGATCTTTGCAATGTTGAACGGAAGAATCCCAAGTAGGAAATCGGGATTCAAGTAGTAATAGGCCGAAATCAGGCCAGTGATCGTCATCACGCCGAATAAGGTAATCGCGGCCGAGAAATACTTCAAAGCCAGCGTCTGCGAGCGGTACATGGCGTTCTCCTACTGTCTTTTCTCGATTTGATTGAAGTTTGGGGGAAAACCGTTGGTGTCTACCGCCGCCATCCACTTCAGATAGGCGACGAGGGATTGGGCCTCCTCCTCTGAGACGCCGAGGTTTGGCATCGCGCGCGTCCAGGTACGGTACTGCTCCGGATCCATCAGGAATTTGACCATCGCCGCCTCCCGTGTATCCGTGCCGGTGACCGCCTGCCAGCCTTCCCAATCGGGATCGAGCCAAGCCTTGGTGAGGTCCGGGGCGTAATACGCCCCGTTGCCAAAGAAGGTGTGGCAATCGATGCAGGCCCGGCTCTGAATCACCATCTTGCCCCGGTCAATCAGCGCGGCTGCGGTAGCCTCATCCAGCGACTTTCCAAACAGCGGCTCAGCCCCGCTGATCACCGGCACATCGAAGCCTCGATTGCTGTCGAATTTGTAATCGATGTGCTGGTTGATAACCGTGTAGGGCGGTACGTGGGACCCACCCGGACTGATCGCGGCGAGGCTGTCGATCGTCAGCATGATCAATACGACTGACATGACGGCGATCGTGCTGATCGCACCGGCACGCCAAAATGCAGGATCGTCGACAACCATATCTGTTTCCTCCCGTCCTCGCGGCGCCAAACACCAACCGAGATCCTGGCCCGCCGGATCAGTGCTGTTTCATCAAGTATTCGATCAGCGCCTTGCGGTCCTCCGGGTTCTTCAGGCCGGCAAAGACCATTTTCGTACCGGGCATGAACTTTCGCGGATCCGTGAGGTAGGTATCGAGCGTCTGTGCGTCCCAGGTGTCACCAGATTTCTTATTGGCCGCGGAATAGGCGAAGCCGGGGACGCTGCCCGCCTTGCGACCGACGACACCGGCCAGACTCGGCCCGATCTTGTTCTTCCCGGCGTCGACCGTGTGACATATAGCACAGTTCTTCTTGAACACGGTCTCCCCGGGCTCCTCGGCGATGGCGTCGGTCGAAAGCATCGTCAGCCACGCCGCCGACAGCAACGCAATCATAGAAACGATCTTCTCGGTCATTCGGCCTCCCAACTCGGAACACGTGTCATAAGCGCCGGGCGCAGGGTAAGACTAGCCGGAACATTCTCCCTCGTTATTGATCCGAACCGCTTGATCACGCCTTCCTCCGATTCGCAAACGGATCTTTGCGCCCCGCGTCCCGTAAATGCGTACCGGATGGCACCCGCCGCCAATTGATCCAAATCAATGTCCGGTTTCAGATTCCCTCGCAACATAATCCCGTTACGAGCGCAGGGGGAAGACTGGAAATGTCCAGCAAGGAGCTCGCATCCGAGACGGCATCAAAAGTGAACGCCACCGCGTATGCCGTGCTCGGCGCGGTGGTGATTCTCGCGGCAACCGCGGTGTGCCTTATCAGCGTCAGGCCGGTGCAAGCGTTGCCGAGCTATGCAAGACAAACCGGCCAGCAATGCGCCGCCTGTCACAACGGCTTTCCCGAACTCACACCCTATGGCCGCCAGTTCAAGCTCAACGGCTACACGTGGACGGGTGGCACCTCCAACCTCCCGCCGATCGCCGCCATGGCGATCCCGACATTTACCAATGTCCGGAAGGGTGTGGATGGCGGGCTGGTGCCGGGTTTCGGATACAACAACGATTTCGCCTTTACCGGAAGCCTCTTCTACGGCGGCAAGATCTTCGACGGTCTCGGTACGTTCGCACAAGTGACTTACGACAACGTCCCAAATAGGATTCATTGGGACAATATCGACCTTCGCTACGCCTTACCGTCCGAGCTGCTCGGTAGCGAAGCAGTCTTTGGCGTAAGCGCCAACAACAATCCGACGGTCAACGATGTCTGGAACTCGACGCCGGCCTGGGGGTACCCCTACCTCGCGTCCGAGCTGGCACCGGCTCCGGGCGCCATGACGTTGATCGAAGGTACTTTCGCGCAGCAAGTCATCGGCCTCAACCCTTATATCTACTGGAACCGGCTCGTCTATGCCGAGGTCGGCGGGTACGGCACATTGTCACCGAGGACCAATACCACGCTCGGCATAGAACCAGAGGGGACCAGCGCTTTTCAGGGAATCGCTCCCTCTTGGCGGCTCGCCGTAGAACCCGCGTGGGGACGGAACACCTGGGAATTCGGCACCTTCGGGCTGGCGACCAACCTGATACCCCAAAGGATGACCGGGATGGGCACCGATCACCTGACGGATGTCGGCTTCGATACACAATACGAATTCCTTGGCGCCCGCGACAGCTTTTCGGTGCAAGCGCGCTTCATCACCGAGAACCAGAATTTGGGTGCCAGCCAAGCGCTCGGTCTTTCCACCAACTCGCATAATAATCTGCGTACCTGGCGTGCCAAGGGCACCTATTATTACAATCAGGCGATCGGCGCGACGGTGGGCTATTTTGGTGTCAACGGCAGCGGCGATCCGCTGCTCTACGGACCGATCTCGGCCCTCAACAGCCCGAACTCAAGCGGTTGGACCCTTGAGCTCAACTACATTCCGTTCAATTATGGCGGCCCG
>JAFAHQ010000152.1 GCA_019237135.1 Alphaproteobacteria bacterium | reverse complement strand
GCTTTCGTGGACTGAGACCGCCACACGCTTGTCGGAGCCTTCGGCCGCAAGCTCCTTGTTCAGCCGATCAGCTCCCTTCACCACATTGGCCGGACGCAGCGGCCCCGAGGGATCCTGGCGGGACCACAGCTCGAGCTTCACGGTGTTCTGTGCCAGCGCGGGCACGGCCGCGATGATTGCCGCTAGAGCGGCAATTAGGAGCCCTACAGTCGCGGTCTTCCAGTGCTTCATCGCGCTCTCCCTCATTTCCAAGAGGTTTAACACCTTATCCTCTATCTCCGTAACGATCGTCGTGTCTGCCCACGGAGCGAGTTGTATTCTTACCAGCCGACTGTCGAACCCGTGCAAAGAGGAACCCGTACGACCATGCCTTTCAGTTTCCTGGCACGCGAGGTCGGGCGCGCCCATGTGTGCGCCCACCGCGGCTACAGCCTGCGCTACCCGGAGAACACGCTCCCGGCTTTCGAGGCGGCCAAGGCCTGGGGTGCGACGACGATCGAGATCGACGTCGTATTGACCGCCGAAGGCGAGCCGATCGTGCTGCACGACCGGACGCTCGACCGCACCACCGACGGCCACGGCTTCGCGGCCGACCTCAATCTGGAGCAGATCCGCAGCCTCGACGCCGGAGCCGGCTTCAACTCTCGATTTGCCGGAACACGCGTTCCGACCCTCGCGGAGGTGGTCGATTGGGCGGCGCGTGAGGAAATGGGGATCTTTCTCGAGATCAAGGAGACCGACCGGCCGGACCTCGCCGTCGACCGCGTGGCGGGATTGCTCAAAGCGACGGGCACGGCGGACAGGACGATCATCATCGGCTTCGACCACGTCGTGCTGAAGCGGGGTGTAGAGCGCCACTCGGGGATCAGGACCGAGGCCATCACCCACGCTCGCCACGCCGACATTGTCGGTGTGCTACGGGCGTGCGGCGCCAGCTCCGTGTCGATCGAACTCGACATGTTCCGGCCGTTCGATGCGAAGTTGCTGCACGATGCCGGGTTTTCCATCCGGGTTTGTCTGCCGGGACCTGAGGTGCTGGCGGAGTCTTGGCGCAACGGGCGCGACATCATTCCCTCCGTTGTGCAATGGATCGCCGAGGGCCTCATCGACACGATATCCGGCGATGACGTTCCATTCGTGGCGAGACTCGTCGAGCGTGCCGGGTGGGCAGGTCGATGGTAGCGGCCTCGGCTCCGGCGGATCCGAAATTGGAAATTGGGAAATTGAGGTCAGTGTCGATTTGTCGAGAGACCGAACAGAGGAGGGAGAAAAAGCATGACGAGAATTGCCCACAACGGCGTCAAGCTGGCCTTCGAGGATCGCGGCGCGGGCAAACCCGCCTTTATGTTCGTGCACGGCTGGACCTGCGATCGTTCGTTCTTCGCGCCCCAGGCCGAGCACTTTGCCCGGCGGCATCGGGTCGTATCCGTTGACCTGCGCGGCCATGGCGAGAGCGACAAGCCGCACGGCGCCTACCCGATCGCGGCTTACGCCGACGATATCGCGTACATTATCGAGCAGCTGAGCCTCGGCAAGGTCGTCGCTGTCGGTCATAGCTTGGGCGGTATTACGGTCCTGCAGTTGGCGGCCGCGCACCCCGGCTGCCTAGCAGCGATCGTCATGGTCGACCCGGCGCCGTTTGTCTTCTCGCGCGAGCTGCGCGCCACGATCGAAGCGATGGTGGCGGCTATCGAGGTCGGCAATCAGGAGCCCCGCCGCCAGTTCATCAGGGATCAGCTGTTCCTGCCGACCTCAGACCGGCGTTTGGTCGAGGCGGTACTAGCCGGTATGCTGGCGGCGCCGAGCCACGTCGCTGCCAATGCCGTCCGGGGAGCCCTCGAGTTCGACGCTCGCGCTGCTGCGGTATCGTGCAAGGTGCCTGCCCTCCACCTGGCGGCAACACCGCCGCTCAATCCGCCGCATCTGATGTCGGAGTGGCTGCCGAATGTGGTCAATGGTTGGACCGTCGGCGCCGGGCACTTCAACCAGCTCGAGGTTCCCGACCAGGTGAACGCGATGATCGAGGGTTTTCTGCGGCATTACGTGTAAAGCTGACCCAGTGAGGCTTGTGCTCCGCGCTGCGTAACCTCGCCGGTCTGATATAAATTGGCACCGATGGCACGCTTGCTTTCGGTCACTGTCGGTCTGCCGCGCGACGTCGCGTGGCAAGGCAAGACCGTTCACACCGCGATCTGGAAGACGCCCGTTCAAGGCCGGCGCATGGTGCGGCGGCTCAACATCGATGGTGACGGGCAAGGTGATCTTGCGGGACACGGCGGCGAGCACCGGGCGGTCTTTGTCTATCAGATCGACTCCTATCACTATTGGCAAAGCCAGCTCGGCCGCAGCGACTTCACCTATGGGCAGTTCGGCGAAAACTTCACCGTCGAGGGTCTTTCCGACGACGAGGTGTGCATCGGTGATCGCTACCGGATCGGCGGCGCTGTGTTCGAAGTGACGCAGCCGCGCGTCACCTGCTACCGGGTCGGCATTCGCACGAACGAGCCGCAGATGGCGGCACTTCTCGTGGCGCACGGCAGACCCGGCTTCTATTTTCGCGTCCTGGAGGAGGGAGAGGTCGAAGCCGGCGACGAGATCGTCCAGATCGCGGGGGGGGGGGGGGGGTGGGCGGCGCCGAGGTCAATGCGCTGCTTTACATGCCCGGTCACCCGAAGAGCGAACTGGAGAAGGCGTTGCGCATCCCGGCCCTAAGCGCCGGTTGGCACCAATCTTTCCGGGCATTGGTCGAGCGTGCGCAGACC
>JAFAHQ010000206.1 GCA_019237135.1 Alphaproteobacteria bacterium | reverse complement strand
GCCGTCCGCAATACCGTCCGCCGGGTTACTGTCGTTCTCGCCATTTGCTCTCCTCCGATACCAAAGCCAAACGATCGGCACCTAACTCTTCAACTGGATATCTTCCCACGGATAGGCATAGGCGGTCGTGATCGTTGGGAATACGTCCTGCCATTTCGCCGCCGCGACGCGCGGACCGATTGCCTGCATCGCGGCATGGCGAAAGACCGGAACAAAATAGTAATTCTCAAGGATCTCACCTTGGACCTCGGTCGCCAGTCGTTTCCTTTCGCTGGGGTCGACAGAGCCGAGGTACTGGCTGAATTTCGCGTCGAGCTCTTGTACACAGTTGCGGTCTCGGCCATTAAAGCCGCCGCATTTCATGAAAGAGTCATACCAGTTCGACCATGTGCCACCAACGCGCGCCGCGTTCATGATGATCTGGACCCCGGGCCATTCCTTGAGCCCGCCCTGCAATCGCTTCAGAAAGACGCCGCGTTCGATGGTCTGCAGCTTGGCGCGAATGCCGATCGCCTGCAGCTGCGAGACAATGCGCTCGCCGCGTGAATAGTAATTCGGCACGGGGGTCAACCAGTCGACGGCGAACCCGTTCGGGAAGCCGGCCTCAGCCATCAGCTGCTTGGCCTTGGGGACGTTGTGCTCCCATGTCGGCCAGGACAGACCGTATTCGACATCGTCATTGATCCAGTTGCCGTCTACCCGGCCCAGCCCGTCGCATTCGGCCTGGTTGATCGCATCGCGGTCGATCGCGAGGCTGATCGCCTGCCGCACGCGCTGGTCATGGAATGGGCTCTTCGCATCCTGAAAACCCGGAAATTCGAGCCAGAAGTTGGCCGAGACGATCGGCGCCAGCATCAGCTTCGGATTGCTCTTGACCCGGTCGATCAGCTCGCCAGGCACGTTGTAGATGATGTCGGCCTCGCCGCGCTCGAGCATCGCGATCCGGGTCGCGGCTTCCGGCACGCTGACCATCGTCAGCTGTTTTGTGAGCACGGGGCGGTAATAGTCCTCGAAGGCCTCGAATTCGAGCCGCACTCCCGGTTCCTGCGAGACGAGCTTGTAGGGCCCGGCGCCGATCGGTTTTTGCATAAACCCGGACTGCCCGACCTGTTCGTAGTATTTCGCCGGGACCACCCAGCCGCCGCCGCTAACATTGGCGGTGCCGAGCAGGATCGGAAAATCGAGAAACGGCTCTCTGAAGTGGAAGCGCACGCTATGGTCGTCGACGATCTCCACGCCGTCTGTCTTGTCATGGAGCACTTCGCTCCAGGCGCCGCGGTAGTGCTCGAAGCTCCATTTAACGTCGTCGAGGGTGACCGGCGACCTGTCGTGGAATTTGAGACCGGGCCGCAATCGGAAGGTCGCGCTTTTGGCGTCCTCGGCCATTGCATAGCTCTCGGAGAGAGCCGGGTCGTCGTAGCGCCGCTCGCGCAGATTTTTGATCAGCGCATCGTGCAGCGCCATGATGAAATTGTCCGGGCTGGCAGTGCCGTCGTGCTGCTGCGGATCGAGCCAGCGCGAGGCGATATTGGTGTGCCACGCCAGCACCATCTTGCCGCTCGGAACGACGTTTCCGGCCGCGCGGGCCCCGCGCACGAGCGGCGTTGCGACCGTCGTCGTCGCCAGCGCTGCAACCCGCAATACCGTGCGTCGCGTTACGGTCGTCTTCACCATTCCTTCTCCACCGCCACAGCGGACAGGAAACAACCGCTAGCTTTTGAGCTCGATATCTTCCCAGGGATAGGCATAACCGGTGCTCTTGAAGCTCGGGAACACATCCTGCCACTTCGCCGCCTTGATCCGCGGTCCTATCCCGTTCATGAAGGCGTGGCGGAACACCGGGACGAAATAGTAGTTCTCGACAATTTCCCGCTGGATCTCTTCGGCCAGAGCCTTGCGCTCGGCCGGTTTATCCGATGCCAGATATTGGTCGTATTTGGCGTCGAGCTCTGGGACGCAGAATTTGTCGGCGGCGAGCATGCCGCCGCATTTGATTTCAGACTCATACCAATTGGCCCAACTCGCGCCGATGCGGGCGCCGGTGAGCAGGATGTTGACCCCGGGCCACTCCTTCATCCCGCCCTGTTGCCGCTTCTGATAGACCGCCCGTTCGAGGGTCTGCATCTTGCCGCGGATGCCGAGAGTGCTCTGCAGCTGCGACAAGATGCGTTCGCCGCGCGAATAGTATGGCGGTGCCGGGGTCAGCCAGTCATAGGTGAAACCGTTGGGATAGCCCGCTTCGGCCATCAATTTCTTGGCCTTGGCGACATCGCGCGGCCATTTGGGCCAATCGAGCGCATACTCGACATCGTCGTTGATCCAGTTGCCGTCGACCCGGCCGAGCCCGGCACATTCGGCCTGGTTCATCGCATCGCGGTCGATGGCGAGACTGACGGCTTCGCGCACGCGCTTGTCGTGAAACGGGTTCTTCGGGTCTTGGAAGCCGGGAAATGCGAGCCACCAATTGCCCGAGACCACCGGCGCCAGTATAATGTTCGGATTGCTCTGGACCCGCGCAACCATCTCGCCGGGGATAAAATAGATGATGTCCGCCTCCCCGCGCTCCAGCATCGCCACGCGCGTCGCCGGGTCCTCAACGCTGACGATCGTAAAATTCTTGACGTGCACCGGCCGGTAATAGCCGTCAAAGGCCTCGAATTCGAGCTTCGTCCCCGGTTGCTGTGCCACGAGCCGGTAGGGTCCGGTGCCGACCGGCTTTTGGACAAACCCATCCTGTCCGACCTGCTGATAATACTTCGCCGGCACCACCCAACCGGCGCCGCAGACATTGGCCGTGCCCAATAGCCGCGGGAAGTCCAGAAACGACTCCTTGAAGTGAAACCGGACGGTGCGATCGTCGGAGACCTCGACGCCGTCTGTTTTATCGTGCAGCACCTTGGCCCAGGCGCCGTGGTAGTGTTCGTAGCTCCATCTGACGTCTGCGGGCGTCACAGGGTCTCCGTTGTGGAATTTGAGGCCAGCCCGCAGCCGGAAGGTGGCGCTTCTGGCGTCTTCGGCAAACTCAAAATGTTCCGCGAGCGCCAAGTGATCGTACAGCTTCTCGCGAAAGTTCTTGATCAGCGCATCCTGCAGCGCGTTGAGGAAATTGTCTCCCGTGGCGCCGCCGTCGTGCTGTTGCGGATCGAGCCAGCGCGGCGCAATGTTGGTGTGCCAGGCCAGCACCATCTTGCCGCTCGGAACGACCTCTCCGGCCGCCGCAACACTGCGCACGAACGGAGTCGCCAACGTCGTTGCCGTCAGCGCCGCTGTACGCAACAGGGTGCGCCGTGTCACTGTCGTCTGTTCCATCGGGTTCCTCCCTGCGACCGAGTGGAACGGGCACACTGACGCGCTGGCTTGATGGCGAACATGCCCAGCATGCCGCCGCCCGCTCCAATGCCCCCTCCCTCCCAGACGCTCTCTTGCGAAAGCCTTGCACCAAATGTAGCTCAGCTATGCAGAATTGTCTCGGCTATTTTGCGAATTGGGAACGGCGGGCACGCGAGACCGTTCCATGAGAACCCGTGGCGAAGCGACACAGAGCGGCACCTGTGGTATTCTTTAGTGAATAGCGGGTCGCGGCTCTTTCGTAACCGGCGGCCGGATCGGGTGCGTTGCCACGAGTGGCCCGCGGACCTCGAACGAGCGGTTCGGGAGGAACGGACATGACCATCCGCAACCCCATCGAATGGGCAACTGATCAACTCAAGCTAGCCGGGTTAGTCGTCGGATCGGCGAGCCGCGCCGGGATTGGGACCGAGGATCTCGACACCGGGCTCCCCGAGGTTCGCCGCCTCGCAATAGCCGATCTCGGCGATGTTCTCGCCAGAGGCTTGGATGATTTCACTGCTTACCGTACCGACGTCATCTTTCTCTGCGTCATCTATCCCGTAATCGGCCTGGTAATGGGACGGCTGGCATTCGGCTATGGGATGTTACCGTTGCTGTTTCCGCTCGCGTCCGGTTTCGCTCTCGTCGGTCCGTTCGCGGCGGTCGGTCTCTACGAGATGAGCCGACGGCGCGAGCAAGGCGGCAACGTCGCGTGGCCCGACGCGTTCGGCGTCATCGGCTCGCGCTCGTTCGGCGCGATCGTCGTGCTCGGCCTGTTGCTGGTGGCAATCTTCCTCTTCTGGCTGATCGCCGCCGAAGCGATCTACGAGGTCACTCTTGGCCCGGAGCCTCCGGCCTCGATCGGTACG
>JAFAHQ010000171.1 GCA_019237135.1 Alphaproteobacteria bacterium | reverse complement strand
AGAGATCCAGCACATACTCGATCAGCGACAGCGGGGTTGCCGGGTTGAGCACCACCCCGGCGGTCTTTCCGAGGTCGCGGATATGGCTCAGGGTTCGGTGCAGGTGGATCGTCGAGCTCGGCTCGCAATGAATGAGCAGATGATCGGCGCCGGCTCGGGCGAAGTCGTCGAGGTAGTGCTCGGGCTCGACGATCATTAGATGCACGTCGACGGGCTTTGTCGTCGCCTTGCGCACGGCTTCGATGACGACTGGGCCGATCGTGATGTTCGGAACAAAACGCCCGTCCATCACATCGACATGGATCCAGTCGGCCCCCGCCGCATCCACCGCCCGCACTTCATCGGCCAACCGGCCGAAATCGGCCGACAGGATCGATGGGGCGACGATAATCGGTCTAGCCATTATCACAGCAGCCCTTGCGTTATCCGATCGGTCGCCAATGCCGGCCGCTGCGCCATAGCAGATTGTCCGCGGCCTCGGGGCCCGAGCCGCCAGCAGGGTACATTTCGAGCGGGACTGTTTTGTCGTTTCTCCACAGGTCGAGGATCGGCTGGACCACCTCCCACCCGGCTTCGACCCCGTCCGCCCGGTTGAATAGCATCTGATCGCCGATCATGCAGTCGTAGACCAAGGTTTCATAGCCAGTGCTCGGCTCCGTCTTGAAATAGTCTTTATAGTGGAAATCCATGCGGACGCCGCCCAGCGCGATCTCGGGGCCGGGGATCTTTGCACCGAATTGCAACGAGGCACCCTCATCGGGCTGAAGATGGAGGACGAGGATGTTGGGGGTCAGAATGTCGACCGGGGTGTCGCGAAACAGCGCAAACGGCGCTTGCTTAAATTGGATGGCGATTTCCGTCGTACGCCGCGCGAGCCGCTTTCCGGTGCGCAGATAAAACGGTACTCCGGCCCAGCGCCAATTATCGATACCGAGCTGCATGGCAACATAAGTTTCTGTGCTGCTATCGGGGGCGACACGGGGCTCTTCCCTGTAGGCCTTGTCCATAGCGCCGCCGAGCGTCCCCGCGGCATACTGCCCGCGCACTGTGTTGCGGCGCACCTCAGCGTCGTCGAGCGGATGAACGGCCTCGAGAACCTTGTGCTTTTCGGTCCGTACCGCATCGGCCTCAAAGGAGTTCGGGGGCTCCATCGCCGTCATGCTGAGCAGCTGGAAGACATGGTTTGGCACCATGTCGCGTAGCGCACCGGTCTGCTCGTAAAATCGGGCGCGCAGCTCGACGCCGACCGTTTCCGCGACGGTGATCTGCACGTGATCGATGTGGTCGCGATTCCAGATCGGCTCGAAGATGCCATTCGCGAAACGCAGAACCATGATGTTCTGAACGGTTTCCTTGCCGAGGAAGTGATCCATCCGATAGATCTGCGATTCGGAGAGCACCTTGAGGATGCGCGCGTTCAGGGCGCGGGCCGAGTCCAGATCGGTGCCGAACGGCTTTTCGATGATGACCCGTCGGAAACTGCCGTTCTGTTCTCGGGCAAGGCCGGCAGTACCGAGCTGCTCGACGATCGTGCCGAACAATTGCGCGGCAACAGCCAGATAGAAGACTGCATTGCCGCCAGTTTGATGCTGCGCCACGGTCTTTTCCAGAGTGTCATGCAGCCGAGCATAGGTGTCGGACTGGGTCAGGTCTCCAGCGAAATGAGAGATGCGGCTTGCGACGAATTCCCAGGCTTGGGCATCAAACGGCTCGGTTGCCGGCCCAGCTGCGGTGTCCGAAACAAAGCTCCGAATTCCCTCGGCCAGGTAATCGCGAAAGGCTTCGACCGGCTTTGGCGTGCGATCGACCGCGATGATCGCGAAATTCTCTGAGAGCAATTTCGCCTTTGACAGATTGTAGATGGCCGGCATCAAGAGCCGCTTTGTCAGATCTCCGCCCGCACCAAAGATGACCAAGGTGCACGGCGGCGCCTGGTGCGCCGGTGTCTGCGTCTGCCGTCGGTTGGTCCGGTCCACGACCCGAACGTCCATGGTTCAGGCTCCTATCGTAAGGCTTGCTCGACGGCGCGGCTGAGCGTCTCCAGACCTTTGTCGAGGTCACCGGAGATGTGCGCCCGCAGGGCTCGCCGCCCGCGCTCTGCGAGCACCTCGAAATCGCCGCGCGCCTGCGCCTCCTTGACGATGCCAAAGGTATAGGACTGGCCGGGCACCGGCAGATCTTCGGCATCGTCGCAGGTGATTTGCAAAAAGACGCCGCTGTTTGGTCCGCCCTTGTAGGCCTGTCCCGTAGAGTGCTGGAAGCGCGGCCCAAAGCCGACGCATGTCGCCGCCTTGGTTCGGTCGCGAATCATGCGGCGAAGCCGCTGTACCGCATCGATATGGGCGGAGCTACGTTC
>JAFAHQ010000139.1 GCA_019237135.1 Alphaproteobacteria bacterium | reverse complement strand
CGCGGAGCCCTCGAGCGCGAGACTGCGAGCCTCCTCGCACGCCCGGCGGCGATCGCCGCAGAGAGCGAGTCGCTGGCGGTTGCCCTCGCCGACGCTGGCGCAAATTGCCGTCACTCGAGCGATTCGCTGGCGTCGGCCGAAACGCGGCTGCGCGCGGCAACGGAAAGCTCTAAGCTCGCCGATCAGGCGCTGGCCGAGGCGCGCGAGCAACGGGCCCGATACGAAGTGCTGCGGGACGGTGCGGACGAGGCATTGGCATGGCTGACCCGCGAGATCCGCGAGCGGGTCGCCGCGGCGCCCGAGGCGCTGGCGGAGCTGGCCGGTCTCGCCGCGGACGAGGTGCCGCCGGATCCGACCGAGACGTCGACGCGGCTCGATCGGCTAATCCGCGAGCGTGACGGCATTGGCCCGGTCAATCTGATGGCCGAGAGCGAGGCTGCCGAGGCCGAAGCGCGCGTCACCGGCTTGCGGCGTGAGCGCACCGAGCTGACCGAGGCGATCGCACGGCTGCGTCGTGGCATGGCGTCACTCGACCAGGAGGGGCGGCAACGCCTGACCGCAGCATTCGAGCGCGTCAACGAACATTTTTCCGCGCTGTTCGCTCGGCTCTTCGGTGGTGGCCGGGCATATCTGAGCCTGGTCGACGATCCCGACCCGCTCGCCGCCGGTCTCGAGATCATGGCGAGTCCTCCCGGCAAGCGGCTGCAGACGCTCTCGCTGCTATCGGGCGGCGAGCAGGCACTGACGGCGCTCGCGCTGATCTTCGCTGTGTTTTTGACAAACCCCGCACCGGTCTGCGTGCTCGACGAGGTCGATGCGCCGCTCGACGACGCCAATGTCGATCGTTTCTGCGCTCTCGTGGGCGAGATCGCCGACACCACCGGCACGCGGTTCTTGCTGGTCACGCATCACCGCATCACAATGGCCCGCGTCGACCGCCTGTTCGGCGTGACGATGGCCGAACGCGGCGTTTCGCAGCTCGTCTCGGTCGACCTTGCCCGCGCCGCCCGGTTGCGGCAAACGGCCTGATGCGGCAATCCGCCTGAGGCAGCAAAAACAACGTAAATCGCGTTTTCAGGCGTCAGTGGAGCGTCTAGCGTTAAAAAAATAAACGGTATTACAATAGCTTGTGAGTTAAATTCGCTACTTAGCGGAACAACTGAATTTTTCGAAAGATCAACGAATTTAAGCGGCCGTAACAACCGAAAAACAATGGATTGCGCGGCAGTGAGAAAGATCGCAAGCCAGCAACTGAAACGACCTGTTCGCCGCGACTTGACTGGTTTGCTCTCGCCCAGGTCTCCGACGGAATCGTAGTCTGGGGTCGGAATCGCAGACCATCTTTAAACGATCAAATCCGCGCGGATTCGGTCGTGAACGCGACATCGACAGGTTCCTGGACTAAATTCAGGATTATTGCCCCGATGGCCGCTATCGCCGCTGCGGCGATACAAGCGATAATGAAGCTACGCATTTCGGACGCCCGCCTGGGATCATTGTCTAAATTAAGACACCGGAACGCGCGAGATCAATCGCGGCCCCAAAGGTGGGCCTTGCGGGCTCTGATCACCATCGGTCTGATCTGCTGTACTGCCGCATTTGGCTGCGGTCCGGCAGCAGCGCAATTGCGCGGACATGGCGGTCCGATACGCGCACTTGCGATCTCCCTCGATGGCGCTACGGCGCTCTCAGGCAGCTTCGACACATCGGCGATCTGCTGGTCGCTTCGGCGCAACACCGTTGAGCAGTTGCTGCGCTTTCACGAGGGTTCGGTGAATGCGGTCGCAATCCTCGCCGACGGCCGCGCCGTAACTGCCGGCGAGGACGCCCGTATTGCCCTCTGGACGCCGGGGCGACAGGAGCCTGACCGTGTTCTCGAAGGGCACCGGGGGCCGATTGTCGCGCTTGCGGTATCGCCTGACGACGCCACCCTCGCTTCGGCATCCTGGGATCGCACGATCCGCTTGTGGCCGCTCGCAGGCGGCGCACCACAAGTGCTCGAGGGCCATCAACAAAACGTCAATGGCGTTGCCTTCACGCCGGATGGCACAGCGGTGGCAAGTGTCGGATACGATACAACTCTACATATCTGGCCCCTGCATGGACGAGGGTCTTCGCTGGTGGTGTCGCTGCCGTCTCCGCTTAATGCCGTGGCGGTTGCACCGGACAACGACATGATCGCCGCGGGGGCCGACGGAAAGGTCTACTTCTTGTCGCCGGCCGGGGACCAGCGCGACACGATCCAAGCCTCGTCGAGGCCCATCACCTCTCTCGCGATATCACATAACGGGGAGTTCATCGCGGCGGCGAGCATGGACGGTTCGATCGCAATTATCGATCGGAAGACGCGCACCCTGGCGCATAGTCTCGTCGGGCCGGGGCCGCCGGTCTGGTCGGTCGTATTCTTTCCCGACAATCGTACGCTGCTGAGCGGCGGCGCCGACCGCATGATTCGCCGCTGGGATTCCGAGACGGGTGAACCGGTCGGCATGGTCGCGACCGGCGGTCCCGAGGACCCGCTCGCGGCGTATGCCGGCGATCCGGGCGCGCAGGTGTTTCGCGCCTGTATCGCGTGCCATACGCTCAAGCCTGACGAGGGCAATCGGGCCGGCCCGACATTGCACGGCGTCTTCGGGCGGCGCATCGCGAGCCTGCCGGGCTACAATTTCTCCGCGGCGATCCAGCATCTCGATATTGTCTGGACGCCGGTAACGCTGGCGAAGCTGTTCGAGGTCGGTCCGGCAACCTACACACCCGGCACCAAGATGCCGGAGCAGCGCATCGGCGCATCGTCGGACCGCGATGCTCTGGTCAAGTTTCTGGAACGGGCGACGAAATAATCAGCTTTCCGGCTTCTTCTCGCGCTCGCGCAAGTAGTCATCGGTCGTGCGCGGCATCGGCCGCGCGGGCGCACCGTAGGGATCGAAGGCCTCTTCGGTGACGACGGCAACGCGGCAATCCTCGCACATCTTGATGACGTCGAGGCGGCTCGGCGAGTTTTGATACATCCAATTCTGGCCTTCGAGCTTAGCGACGACGCGTTCTATCGTGCTCTTGACGCCAAAGGGCTTGCCGCAGCGGATGCAAGGGAACGGCTCCTCTTGCTTGAGCACGCGCGCCGCGATTGCCGTGTCGCCAAAGGCAAGGCGCGGCTTCAGGCTGATCACTTTCTCCGGGCAGGTCGCCCTGCACAGGCCGCATTGCACGCAAGCGTCCTCGGCAAATCGCAGCGTAGGCTGATCGGGATCATCCGACAGCGCGCCGGTCGGGCATGCTGATACACATGAGAGGCAGAGCGTGCAGCCCTCGACATTGATCTCGACAGTGCCGAATGGCGCCCCGACGGGCAGCGCGATGATGTCGG
>JAFAHQ010000273.1 GCA_019237135.1 Alphaproteobacteria bacterium | reverse complement strand
AGTAGGAAGTGTTGCCGAGAGACAGGGGGCATGTCGATCCAGCGCGCCACCAGGACGCGGAGCACATGTCCATGTGCAAACAGGGCGACGTCACCCGGGGCCGCGCGCACCCGGGCGATAATCCGATCCACCCGCGCACCTACTTGCTCCGGCGACTCGCCGCCCGGGCACCCATCCCGAAAGATCAGCCAGCCCGGCGCCGTCTCGCGGATCTGCCTGGTTGTCAGTCCCTCGTAGGCACCGTAATTCCGCTCGACGAGGTCGCCGTCAATGACAGATGTGCTGCCGAGACCCGCCAATTCGCAGGTCTCCCTTGCCCGCTGCATCGGACTGCAGAGAACGGCCGCGAACTCCTCCCTGGCGAGCACGGGGCGCAGCCTCTCGGCCAGCCGACGCCCGTTATCGGTCAAAGGTATATCCGTTGTGCCGGTATGCTGGCCGCTCAGGCTCCACGCCGTCTCACCATGTCTGATCACGTACAGGTTCACGGCTCTCACTCCTTGCTCAGACCTAGCCGGCCTTGGTCGCGCGGCGCTGCGGACTGGACGTCGAGCCTTTCTTGCTGTTGCCAGGCGCGCACGCCGTCGGTGACACGTTCGTAAAAGTTGCTCGAGCCCACGACCGCCTCCAGGCCCCCCAGCCGCATGCGCTCGCGCACTTCGTCGCGCACACGGGCAAAGGCGAAGGTGATCCCTTGGCTTTGCAACTCTTTGATGGAGTTGAGCAGCGCATCGCAGGCGCTGGTGTCGATGAAGTCCACCGAGTCTGCGTCGAGAAGAACATGCTTCGGCGGCGGGCGGTGGGTCGCCACCGCAGCCTTCAGCCTCTCGTCGTAGTGGCCGATACTCGCAAAGAACAGTTCGCCGCCAACGCGCCAAATCAGCAAACCGGGGAAGGTGATCGCCTCGGGGTGGCGCCGGACGTCGCGATAGGCCTCCTCGCCCGGTAGCTGGCCGAGCACCGCACCTTGCGGATGGCTGGTTAGATAGATCAACATCAGCAGCGACACCGCTACACCGAGGGCGATGCCCTGGAGGACGCCCAATGTCAGCTCTCCGGCGACGACGATTGCGGCGAGGCTAAACTCCCAACGGCTGCGGGCGAGCAGGTCGCGCAAATAGCCGGGCCGGGAGAGGTGAAGCATTGCTGCAATGACGATGGCGGCAAACGCCGGATGTGGCATGCCGCGAAACAACGGCGTCAACAGAACCAGCGTCAGGAAGCAAAAAACCGCTGCGACGAGGTTGGCGAGCTGGGTACGGGCGCCGGCGGCCATCGCTATGGAGGTCTTGGATAGGCTGCCGACGACCAGGAACCCGCCGAACAGGCCGCTCAGAATATTGGCGGGGCCGTGCGCAACGAGCTCCTGGTTCGGATCGATGTCGCCACCGGTCTGCATTGCCGCGGCCTTCGCCCCGCCCAGCGCTTCGGCATAGCCGACCAGCACGATCGCGAGCGCACCGGGCGCGAGCTCCTGCAGTACCGCGAGGTTGAGGTTCGGCAGCGCAAGATGAGGCAGGCCGGAGGGGAGCTGGCCGACCACGCTGACACCGGCGGCTTCACCGTCGAACAAGCCAACAAGGATCGTGGCCATGATCGCGACCACCAGCGCCGCAGGTATGCGGGGCGCCAAGCGGCGCAGTGACAACATTGCAATGAGGCTGAGCAAGCCAGCCACTACTGGGAAGAGCGTGGCGTCTGGTAGATGCCGCAGCGCGAACCACAGTTTGGTGAAGAAGTTGCCGGATGTGCCGTTAATGCCTAGCAGATGTGGCACCTGGCCGATGATGGTAACGCAGACCAGGCCTTCGATAAAGCCTCGCATGACCGGTGTAGGAATGAAGGCAGCAACCCAGCCCATGCGCAGCGCGCCAAAGAGCAGGAAGAAGGCGCCGATCAAAATCGCGAGAGTAGAGGTGAGCGCATTGAAGTCCGCGCTTCCTTGTACCGCGATGGCGCCCACCGTCAGCGCGGAGATCAGGCCGGTCGCAGTGTCTGGACCGACGACCAGCAGACGCGAGGTACCGAGCAGCGCATAGGCAATCAATGGCGGGACGATCGTGTAAAGTCCCATGATCGGCGGCACGCCGACGATGCCGGCATAAGCCATGCTCTCCGGCACCATGACCGCCCAGACCGCCAGACCAGCCAGAATATCCGGCAACAGCCAGTCGTGCCGGTAGCCAGGAAGCCAGCTGAGGACCGGCATCAGCCGCTCTGCGGTGGAGGCAGAGCGAGCCTTGATGGGCATGGTCTCGATCATGATCGAGGTTATCGCCGGCGGTCTGCCAGCTCCATTGTCACGAGACGGGCAACCGTGATGGCAAGAAAGAATGGCCCAATAACCGCCTCCAGATTGGCCAGGCTGCGGGCGAACGGATCGAGCGGCACGATGTCGCCGTAACCTACGGTAGTCAGCGTCGTGAGGCTGAAATACAGCATCGTCGCGACTTCCTCCGGGCCTCCCATTCGGGCAACCATATTGGCAAAAGCGCCGGGGTTCAGCTCCCAGATCAGGCTATAGGCCGAGGCAAAAATCGTCGCGAGGCTCAAGTAAATTACGACCGCACCTTGCAGGCGATGAGATGTAATACGACCAGGAGCATAGACCGCGTGCGCCACCACCCAAATCAGCGCGGAGAAGGCGAGAATTTCACCGCCGCGGCGTAGCACGGCGGTTGAAACAGGCGACAATTCGAGGCTGAGCGGGAAGCTTGCCACCGTGACCCCCAGCCCCAGCAAGATCAAGAGAATGGCGGCCGGCCTCGGCGACAGCATCACGACGATCACAAGGACCGCAAAAACCAGCGTATCGGCGACCGCCCGCGCCATCGGCAGTCCCTTCGCCGCCAGCGGCGCCGCGATAAACATCGCACAGAGCTCAAGGACCAGCAGGATGGTCAGCATCGGATCTCTGATCCGATCCCGCCAAACGCCGACCGGACTTCTCCCGTCGCCGAGAGCAACCGAGGCGCGCCGACGGCTTGGTGCGGTAACGGGCTTTTTCGCCATGCTCACCGCAGGTCTCTGAGGCTTAGAAGGCCTCCGGAATCACCCTGAACGGATAGGTGGTCTCCTTGTAGTCGCCCCGGTGCTGCCTCTTCGGCAATTCGACCTTCGAGCGCTTCAAATCCTCGTAGGGGATCTTGCTCAGGATATGAGTCAGCGTGTTGAGCCGAGCCCGCCGCTTGTTATCGGAGTGCACGACATACCAGGGCGCCCATGACGTGTCGCTGGCGAGGAACATCTCGTCGCGGGCCCGCGAGTAGTCGTACCAGCGCGAATACGATTTGAGATCCATGTCGGACAGCTTCCAGATCTTGCGTCCGTCATCGATGCGGGCCTCCAGCCGTCTCGTCTGCTCGTCGGAACTGACCTCCAGCCAGTATTTAAGCAGA
>JAFAHQ010000237.1 GCA_019237135.1 Alphaproteobacteria bacterium | reverse complement strand
CTGAGATCCTGCCGATCGGGGCGGCAACGCAAATGGCGGCGGTCGACGCCTGGACCCGGCTGGTGGCCGGGCGGCCCTTCAATGTCGTTCTCACGCCCGGCCTGGATTTGGGGATCCGCCTCGGCCTCGCCCTCGCGACCGCGAGCTACTTTTGGCAGGACGTCGGCGACATGGCGCACGGCCTTGCGCGCCTCGCCAAAGGCAAGCGTGACCCCGGTGCGCGGCTTGCCTTCCAGCTCGCGCTTGCCGCCGTGCCGAGTCTCGCGGTGGCGCTCGCGATCGAGCATTTCTGGGGCGACGCGTGGCACACCGCTGCGGTCATGGCGTGGTCGGCGCTCGGCGTCGGCTTTCTGCTCTTTCTGTTCGATCGCGCCTGCATGACCGTAAAGCGCGTCGAGCACGCGGGCTTCGGCGATGCCCTGCTGCTCGGCTGCGCCCAGGCCGCGGCCTTCGTGCCCGGCGTCGGACGGATCGCGGCCGCGACCGCGATGGCGCGCATGCTCGGCTACGAGCGTCGGGATGCCGCGCGCTTCGCGTTCCTGATCTCGATCCCGGTGCTGTTCGCTTCCGCCGCGTGGCATGTGCCGCGCGTCAGCGAAACCGGCCAGCATTTTCCGACCGCGGCCGTGCTGGTCGGCGCGGTGCTCGCCTACGTCGTCGCGCTGGGGCTGCTCGCGCTGCTCATGGGCTGGCTGCGACGGCGCAGCTTCACGCCGTTTGCGCTGTATCGCATGGCGCTGGGGCTCAATCTGCTCGTGCTCGCCTATGGGTGGCTCTAGTGCCGCCGATTTGAAATTCCTACCCTGGGAGCCGCAACGTCCGCGCCGGGAATTTCAAATCGAAAAGCGGCACTAGATTTGAAATTTTGCTAGTGCCCTTTGGTTTCCGAAATTCGCAACTAGTCATTCGTGAAGTATCCAAGATGCGCCCAGTTTTGAAGCGCTTGTGATCGGTCAGTCATCTTTTGAATTGCCGGTTTTCGGGGTTTCAAGCCGCGTTTTCTTGCAAATTATTTCTACGGCCGATTCCCAGATTCGGCGGAATATGATTCGATTCCCGATGGGTATGAAGCGGCATCGGGGGCGATCATGAGGCCACGGGAACTGCGCGAGACGGGACAGATGGATATGCTGCGCTCGCGGCTCGATCAGATCATCGACATGGGCCATCCGCTCGCAGTTCTGGCGCGGACGATGGAGTGGCCCTTCCTGGAGCATGAGTTCGGCGCTGTTTATTCGGATGGCCCAGGCCAGCCGCCGCTGCCGACGCGGCTGATGGCGGGCATCGCGATCCTCAAGTACATGCACAATCTGTCCGACGACCAAGTCTGCGAGCGCTGGCTTGAGAACCCGTATTATCAATACTTCTGCGGCGAGGAGTTCTTCCAGCACACGCTGGTGTTCGACCGCTCGTCGCTGACCCGCTGGCGGCAACGGATGGGCGAGGAGAAGCTCAATGCGCTGCTACAGGAGAGCCTAGCGGTGGCGGCCAAGACCAAGGCGATCAAGCCCGCCGAGTTGTCGCAGGTGGTGATCGACACCACCGTGCAGCCCAAAGCGATCGCGTTCCCGACCGACGCCAAGCTGCTGAACCGCTCGCGTGAGATCCTCGTGCGCCTGGCAAAGAAGCACGGTCTCCCGTTGCGCCAATCGTATAAGCGGGTCGGCAAGCTCGCGTTGATCAAGCACCAGCGCTACGCCCACGCCCATCAGTTCAAGCGTGCCGGCAAATGCTTGCGCAAGCTCAAGACCTATCTCGGACGGGTGCGCCGCGACATCGCCCGCAAGATCAAGGGCCACGATCATCTAATCGACGCGTTCGCGAGACCCTTGAGCATCACCGCACGTGTGCTGCGCCAGAAACAGCGAAGCCGTGGGCGCAAGGTCTATGCCCTACACGCGCTCGAGGTCGAGTGCATTGGCAAAGGCAAAGCCCATGCGCCTTACGAGTTCGGCGTGAAGGTGAGCGTGGCGACGACCTTGAGCCATCCCAAGGGCGGCCAGTTCGTCACCCACGTCAAAGCGCTGCCGGGAAATCCCTATGACGGCCACACGCTCGCCACCGTCATTCCCGACATGGAGAGAATCACCGGCGCGACGATTGAGCGCGCCATCGCCGACGCCGGATACCGAGGCCATAATGCGCCGCGGCCGTTCCAAGTCTACACCACAGGCCAGAAACGCGGCGTCACGCCGGCGATCAAACGCATCTTCAAGCGAAGAGCCGCCATAGAGCCGGTAATCGGCCATCTGAAGGACGGTCATCGCATGGACCGCAATCACCTCGCCCACAGTTCGGGCGATGCCATCAACGCTGTGCTCGCGGCGGCGGGGTACAACTTCCGCCTCCTGGTCAGATGGCTGGAGACTCTTTTGTGCCTGATTCTGGTCGCGCTATTGCCACGCAACCTCGCTCATTCCAGGTGAAAATCCGAATTCTTCACGACCGACCAAATAGGTTTCCAAAAGATGAGCGAGGTGCGGGCCGGCATCGAGTCCAGCACGGGGGAGGTGTCGGACCCGCTTAAGGTGCCGCATACCGGCCCGCTTGCGCCATCTTGGCAAGCGAGCCTTGCTCGAAGCTGAAGTTGGCGCGCCTATCGACGCTTCAGACGCGGGCGGTGCTTGCCTCGCACCCGGAGTCGGCTGCGGCCATATGCTCCACGGCGGCAATCAGGCGACTTGCCTCGACCAATGTCACTTGCCGCGCCGCGGCTTAGCGCGAACTGTGTCCCGTCTCGTCGGATTTTTCGAGAACGTAGGTGC
>JAFAHQ010000090.1 GCA_019237135.1 Alphaproteobacteria bacterium | reverse complement strand
GATTTCCGGGCCTATATGACTTTCTCGCTGCGGAGCGCGCGGAGCGATTCGCACCTGCGTTCCCCTTTCCTCCGATTCAGAGAGAGTGATGGGCCGTTACCTGATCACATCCGCCTTGCCCTACATCAATGGCATCAAGCATCTCGGCAATCTCGCTGGCTCGATGCTGCCGGCGGATGTGCATGCACGGTTTCGGCGGATGCAGGGACACGAGGTGCTGTTCATCTGCGCGACCGACGAGCACGGCACCCCGGCCGAGCTCGGCGCCCTCGAAGCGGGGCTCGATGTGCGCAGCTATTGCGATCAGCAGCATGATTTGCAGCGCGATGTCTGCGCTCGCTTCGGCTTGTCGTTCGACTGGTTCGGCCGATCCTCCAGCCGGCAGAACCGCGAGCTGACCCAGCATTTCGCCGAGCGCCTGGAGGAAGCCGGTCTGATCGAGGAGCGGACCACCCCGCAGGTCTATTCGATCGACGACCGGCGCTTTCTGCCGGATCGCTATGTCGAAGGAACCTGTCCGCGCTGCGGATACGAGAGCGCGCGCGGCGATCAGTGCGACAATTGCGGCGCGCTGCTCGACCCCGTCGATCTGATCCGTCCGCGGTCGAAGATCTCCGGGTCGGGGCGCCTCGAGGTCCGCGACACGACCCATCTGTTCCTGCTGCAGGACCGGATGGCCGAGCGCATCCGCGCCTGGGTGGATGCGGCGCAAGAATGGCCGCCTTTGGCCCGCTCGATAGCCTATAAATGGCTCGATGAGGGGCTTCAGCCGCGGGCCATCACCCGTGACCTCGACTGGGGCGTGCCGGTCACCAAGAACGGGCGCCCGCGTCCCGGCTTCGAAGACAAAGTGTTCTACGTCTGGTTCGACGCGCCGATCGAATACATCGCGGCGACCGCCGAATGGGCGGATGCGACCGGCGCGGAATGGCGGCGGTGGTGGCTGATGCCCGAGGGCGGGGACGACGTCACCTATGTTCAGTTCATGGGCAAGGACAACGTCGCCTTCCACACCGTCAGCTTTCCGGTGACCCTATTTGGCAGCGGCGAGCCGTGGAAGCTCGTCGACCGCCTGAAGGCGCTGAATTGGGTTACCTGGTACGGCGGCAAGTTCTCGACCTCCGAGCGGCGCGGCGTTTTCATGGACCAGGCGCTCGACCTCTTGCCGGCCGATTACTGGCGCTGGCGATTGATGGCCAACGCGCCCGAGAACGCCGACAGCGCCTTCACGTGGAGCGACTTCCAGAACGGGGTCAACGCCGACCTGGTCAATGTGCTCGGCAATTTCGTCAATCGGGTGGTCCGCTTCGGCGAGGCGCGGTTCGAGAGCGTCGTGCCCGATGGCGGGACGCCGGGGCCGCTCGAACTGTCGCTGTTCGAAGAGCTGGACAGCCACCTGCGCGCGCTGACCGAGCACCACGACGCCATGGAGTTCCGCCGCGCCGCGGCCGAGACGCGCGCCATCTGGGCGGCCGGGAACCAGTATCTGCAACGTGCGGCACCCTGGTCGGCGATCGGGGCCGATGCGCCGGCCGCAGCCTGCAGCCTGCGCACCGCGCTCAACCTCGCCTGCCTTGGCGCCCGGGTATCGGCACCCTTTCTGCCATACACCGCGCGAACGATCCTCGACGCGTTCGGGGTGGCGGATCGTCCACTCCGCTGGCCGACGGCGGCGGCCGCGGTGTTGCTCGACGAATTGCCGCGCGGCCAGCCGGTGGCGCCGCTGCCATTGCTGTTTCGCCGCATCGAGGACACCGAGATCGCCGACTGGTCCGCGCGCTTTGGCGGCGAGGAGTGAGCGGCCTCGGCCGAATGGGTCAAGCGAATTCCCGGTTATTTCCCGGTTAGGCGCTTTCGTTCCCGGTTCGGCCACACCTCAATTCCCGGTTTGAGTACCGGGAATTGGGCGGGTAAGTCATTGACAGAGAAAAGATTATTGTGCCGAATCGCGATCGGACAGTAATTTTTTCCCGGTTATTCCCGGAGAAACCGGGAATTGCCGCGCGTCATGATCGGCGCGGGATCAAGCAAACTGCCGGAAGATGACGAACCGCCGCGACCTCTATCCGCCGATCGAACCTTACCGGACGGGCACTCTGCGGCTGGATGCCCGTCATGCGATGTATTGGGAACAGTCGGGAAACCCGCGCGGCGCGCCGGTGCTGTTTCTCCATGGCGGGCCCGGCGCCGGCGCTACCTCGGTTCACCGTCGATTTTTCGATCCGGACTATTGGCGCATCGTCATCTTCGATCAACGCGGCGCCGGCCGGTCGACCCCCCTCGGCGAGGTCGAGGACAACACCCCGGCACATCTTGTGGCCGACATCGAGCGCCTGCGCGGTGTGCTCGGCATCGAGAGATGGCTTGTGTTTGGCGGCTCCTGGGGCTCGACATTGGCGCTCGATTATGCCGCAACCCACCCCGGGCGCTGCGCCGGACTGATCCTGCGCGGGATTTTTCTCTGCCGGAAGGAGGAGATCGACTGGTTTCTCTGCGGCGTGCAGAGGGTCTTTCCCGAGGCCTGGCGCGCCTTCTCGGAGTTTCTGCCTACGCCCGAACGAGGCGACATACTCGCCGCCTACCGCCGCCGCCTGCTCGACCCCGACCCGCACATCCACATGCCGGCGGCGCGCGCCTGGAGCGTTTATGAGGGGGCCTGTTCGACCTTGCTGCCAAACCCGGAAACCGTGGCGGCCTTTGGCGAGGACAGGCTCGCCTTGGGTCTGGCGCGAATCGAAGCCCATTTCTTCAGTCACCATTTATATACCGGCGAACGTGATCTGATCACCCGGGTCGGGCAAATCCGGCACATTCCCGGGATCATCGTACAAGGCCGCTATGACATGGTCTGCCCGATCCGCAGCGCCGATGAGCTCGCGCGTGCCTGGCCCGAAGCGGAATATGTAATCGTGCCCAATGCCGGCCACTCGGCGATGGAGCCTGGCATTCGTGACCAGCTGGTCTTGGCGACGGAGCGTATGAAGCGGGCTTGAGGCCTGTCCGAAGGGTTTTGCTTGCGCGGATTGGTATGCCTTTTAGGATGTCCGGCGGCAATCGTTGGGTAGCGCGGGGGGACAAACGTGAGCCTAAGGCGATCTGCGAAGCGGGCAGGAACCGGCATCCTGTTCGCGCTCGGTGTGGCGACGGTGCATCCGGCCGCCGCGCAAATCACTCTCGGCTCGCCGGGCGACCCGCCACGCATTGCGATCGGCGGCGGCGCATTTGACGTGAACCCAGACAGCAAGAAGCCGGGCAATGGAACCACGGGTCTCGCGCTGGGAGAGTTTCGTTTTGGCGATGTGCTGTGGGTGGTGGCGCCGTTTGTCGGCGCGTTCGGCACCGGCAAAGGCGCCTTCTACGGTTATGGCGGCTTCGGCTTCGACATCAATCTCTTTGAGAGGTTCGTAGCTACGCCGACGGCCGCGGTCGGGTACTTCACGCACGGTACCGGCATCGATCTTGGGGCGCATACCGAGTTCCGCACCGGCGCGGAATTCGACTATCGATTCGACAACCTGAGCCGCCTCGGGGTCGGCTTCTATCACATGTCGAACGCGGGAATCGGCAAACAGAACCCGGGCGTGCAGTCGGTGACCGTCGTTCTGACGATGCCGTTTCGCTGAGGCGGCTGCGCGGTCCAGTCGCGATCAGGGCAGCGGCGGTCGGCGGTCGCGTTCGGGCGCGATTTCGTCGATCGCGTGCGCGAGGTGGATGTCGCGCTCGCTGAGCCCACCTGCGTCGTGCGTCGAAAGGATGACCTCCACCCGGTTGTAGACGTTGAAGAGTTCGGGATGATGGTCCATTTTTTCGGCCAACAGCGCCATTCGCGACATGAAGCCCCATGCCTCGGAAAAGTTGCCGAAATGATAGCTCTTGCGGATCGCGTCGCGGTCCTCGACCTCGACCCAGCCGTGGATCTCGCGTAACGCCGCGTGCCGCGCGGCCCCGACCAGCCTCTCGACCATCGCAACCTCCATGTTTGGCGGGATTGATATCATGACGGAGCATCCTCCGCCATCGCTCGCCGATCTCGAGGAACTCGCGCTGCGCGCCCTCGACACCATCCCGCGCCGGCTCAAGCGGCATCTCGGGCCCGTCGTGATCCGCGTCGAGGAGTTTCCCGACGAAGAGACCGAGGAGACGATGGGCCTCGACAGCCCGTTCGACATCCTTGGCCTTTATCGCGGGGTTGCCCTACCGCACAAGAGGATCAGCGATCCGCAGCCCAGCGTCGACATGGTCTTCCTCTATCGCCGCCCGATCCTCGACTATTGGTGCGAGACGGGTGAGGACCTCACCCGCGTCGTCCGCCACGTGCTGATCCATGAGATCGGCCATCATTTCGGCTTCAGCGACGAGGACATGGCGCGCATCGAGACGGAGGACTGAGCGCGTCAGCTACTCGGGCACGCAGCTCGGGCAAGGCCTCGTTTTCAAACCACGGGTTGTCGCGCAGCCAGCGTGTCGTGCGCCAGCTCGGATGGGGCAGCGGGAAGAGGTCCGGTTGGAAATCGCGCCAGCGCACGATCACCTCGGTCATAGATCGCGGGCGGATCTCCGGCAGGTAGTAGTCGATCGCGTAGCTGCCCACCAGCAGGGTCAACTTGATCGCCGGGAAAAAGGCGCGCAGCCGCGCGTGCCACCGCGGTGCACATTCGGGGCGGGGCGGCAGGTCGCCGCCCTTGCCGTCGCTGCCGGGATAGCAGAATGCCATCCCGAGGATCGCCACCTGCGCCTCGTCGTAGAAGGTCTCGCGATCGAGCGCGAGCCAGGCGCGCAGCCGGTCGCCGCTGCGGTCGTTGAACGACAGCCGGGTCTCGTGCACCCGCCTGCCCGGCGCCTGACTGATGATCAAGAGCCGCGCCGAGGGCCGGCCGCGAATGATCGGGCGCGGGCCGAGCGGCAGGTACGGCGCGCAGATCGTGCAGGCACGAACCTCGGCGACGAGTCGGCTGAAGGCGCGGTCGGTGATCAGCCCGCTCGGATGGCGCAACGCCGAATCTCCCTCAGAGCAGGGAGAAAAATTGAATCTGCGCCGCTTGACGGTCCGGCTTTCCGAAAATAATAAAGGATATTCAATAACTTACGATCTAAGAACGAGGAAAACTGATGGCGAATTTTCTCCATCCAGCAGGGAGAAAAAACCGGTTCTGAGGGAGGGAGCAGGGAGAGATGAGGACGGCATTTTCGAGACCGGAGAGAGGGTGATTCGCGAGGGCTGATAGACCGCCGGGAGCATCGATGCACTGCCCACCAGACAAGCCATGATACGCCTCGATTTCGGCCCTAAGATGGCCGCTTTTCGGGGCGCTAGACGCGAGAGCAAGCGCAAGCGCGCGTGCTCACCTCTGTCGGTCGGGATGCCTTCGGACTGATCTGCCGGTCGGTCCGGGCGGCAGTTCGGCAATCAGTACGAGGGTAAGTTCTTCGACCGCCGACGCACCCGGCGAGCGAGACCCAGGCCTGCCAGCCCGGTGCCGAGCAAGGTCAGGCTGGTCGGTTCGGGGACCTTCGCGGCAAACCCGGTGGCTATAACCCTCGCGCTGGCGATGCAGGGTGCGGTGCACGCGTAAGCTTGAATCGCCGCGTTGTAACCACCGGCGTTGTTGACCAGCACCGCCGCGTCGGAGGTCCAGAGCCCCGATGAATTGGTGATCTGAAAACTGACCGAGCTCGCGGCGTTGGTAAACCCGTCGAGGTTGTTAAGGCTGAGGTTGAAGCCGCCGAACGCGTCGACCGTCGCGGGAGTGTTGGGGCTTGTGGGATTCAATGTCGGGGTAAACCCGCCCCCGGAGACGCCTGTCTCGGTCACCGTGCCCAGCGTATAAGTGCCAGCGCCGACGTTGATATTGAGATCGACGGCGCTCGTGCTGCCGATCAAGAACGTCTGTCCGTTGACGTTGGTCAACGAGGTAACCACGATGTTGGCGGTATTTGGGTCGACCGCGGTGATATCCACCGTGGCGTAAGGCCCGGTGAACCCACTCAGCGCCGCATTGGGAGTATCAATGTTCTCGGTGATATCCGCCCGAGCGGCTGAGCCGCCTAGGGCAAGGCCGCCGAGCAATGCCGCAGCGAAAAGAACCGCGGCCGGTGCGCGCTCCAATCTGACACTCGCGGACGTCATCCCGAGCCGCTCCCTCGCCCTCGGAGCACATGCGGAACGACCAGACCTCGACATCACCGCGTAGCTCCATCGGTCGTGAGACCACACAATAAATACAGTTTTCGCACCATACAACTGGAAAGATTGGTTAATTCCGACAAAACCGGACATCGACGCGGCCGACCGCGACAGGCCTCCTTCCACAGCCATTCCCGGGTTCGTATTCACGCCATCGCACGATGGCCCGCGCTCAACCGGGCTTCAGCTCGTGCAGCAGCTTCTCCGCCTCGGCCCTGTCCGCAAAGGAGACGCCGGAGCCGAGCAGGGTTTCGAGCATCGCCTGAGCGTCGGCCGATCGACCGACCTGATGGAGCGCCACCGCAAGGTGGTATTGGATGTCGGGATCACGAGGTGCCGATAGATTGGCGGCGCTGATATACGCTATCGCCTCGGCGGCTTCGCCTTGCCGCAACAGAGTCCATCCGAGGGTGTCGTCGACGTGCGGGTCACGTGGAGAGATCGCAAACGCCCGCTGAGCCAATTCGCGAGCTTTCGCCATCTCGCCCTGTCTCTGATAAAGCGAAGCGAGATTGTTCAGCACCGACGGGTCGGATGGGCGATCATCGACGAGGCGTGAATATTCGGCGACAGCGGCGGCGTACTGATGTTGTTCGATATAGAAAAACGCCAAAGCCGAGCCGGCGGCAAAGTCCTTGGGGTCGGCCTCCAGCCGGGCTTTCAACACTGCCTCTGCCTTATCGGGAACCCCCATTCGCCTGTACAGACGAGAAAGGGCGACCGTCAGATCGGTGTCGGAAGGCCGTGCCTCGACCGCCTTCTCAAGCAGACCCATCGCCTCCTCGCCGCGTCCGGCTTTCTCGTAGAGTTCGGCTGACACCCTGTCGAAAATGCTGCTGTCGGGATCGTTCATGGCAAAATTGCGCGCCTCTGCAAGGCCTGCTTCCAAACCGCCGATCTCGCCTTCAACGCG
Organism: Alphaproteobacteria bacterium; assembly: GCA_019237135.1. Lineage (GTDB taxonomy): Bacteria > Pseudomonadota > Alphaproteobacteria > ATCC43930 > CGMCC-115725 > AP-15. The sequence goes on along the minus strand of JAFAHQ010000090.1, from coordinate 947 downwards.
GACCAGGTCGGCTCTGAGGGATGCGTTCTGAGGATCCCGACGGATCGCCGCTTGCAGCACGATCCGTGCTTTCGAAAATTTCCTTTCAGATCTGAGCAAACCGAGATAACTGGATAAAATCGATCCAGAATTTGGCGCTATCATATGGGCGCGCTCGTAGGTGGAAAGCGCGTCGGCCGGGTCTCCAGCTTCAATCTGAACTCGACCGAGCTTATCAATTACATCTACATTTGTCGGAAATTTCTTGACCAGTTCAGTCGCTATGGCGATCGCGTTATGCCAGTCCTGCTGCAGCCCGTACATGTTGACGAGTAAAAGTCCAGGTGCCGGGTCATTCGGGGTGGCGACACGCGCGCGGCTGATGTAATCCGTCGCTTCTGGCCACTTCTTCTCCGCGACAGCGATATCCGAGAGGCCCATAAGGGCAACGACGTCGTTCGGGGTCTGTGAGAGAACGTCTCGATAGAGCTTCTGGGCGTCATCCGGTCGGCCCGTTATCAGGTATAAGGCGGCCAAGGCGGCGCCTGCGGCAGTGTTCTTCGGGTCGATCTGCAGCCGAGCGGTCAACACGGCCTCGGCTTTGGTGAGATTGCCCATCCGCGTATACAGCCGGGCAAGTCCGACCCTGAGATTGTCGTCCGCAGGTCGTGCCGCGACCGCCTTCTCCAGCAAAGCAGCGGCGTCTCCGGCCCGGCCCGCCTTTTCGTACAGCTCGGCCGATACCTGGTCGTACAGGCTGTTGTCCGGATCATCCTTCGCGAACCCGCGCGCCTCGTAGAGGGCCGTGTCCAAACCTTCGAGTTCAGCCTCGACCCGGATCATATCGGCCTTGATGGACGCGTTCCGCGGATTTCGCGAAACAGCGTCTTGCAGCACGTCCCGCGCGTTGCGAAGATACCCCGCTTGGCGCAACAAGCTGACATAGCGGGAAAGAATACGGACCGAAC
>JAFAHQ010000088.1 GCA_019237135.1 Alphaproteobacteria bacterium | reverse complement strand
GGACAGGAACAACTTGCCAATGGCGTAAATCCGGCGTTCAACCGCGAGCGTTTTGTGGAGGCCCATGCTTTGGTCCAGAAGACCTGGACTGAACCTGGCCCGTTCCGCTGGGAAGGCACGCACTATCAGCACCGGGTCGTGAACCCGTGGGCGGTGCCGCTGCAAAAACCCTATCCGCGCGTCTGGATTCCCGGCGTGCTGAGCCAAGAGACAGTCATCTGGGCGGCAAAGCAGCGCTATCCTTACATCGCGCTCAACACCTCGATCGAGGCGACCAAGAAGATCTGGGAGGTATATGACAAGGTCGCGCTGGAGACCGGCTACGAGGCGGGCCCGGAGAACCGCGGCTACCTGCAGCAGGTCCATGTCTCGGATAGCGAAGAGAAGGCGGAGAGAAACGCTCGACAGTTCCTGTGGATGCAGGGCGAGTTCACCGGTCTGGCTCATCCGGTGTGGTCTAACCCGTCGGGCTATTTCTCGCCGGCGCTGCGTCGTAACTTTGTCGAGTTCGCGGTGGGGCGCGCAGAGAACCCGCGCGGCCGCCCGACTTTCGAGCAGCAGGTCAAGGACGGCCGCGTGTTTTTTGGCACGCCAAAGACCGTGATCCCCAAATTGCGTCACGTCCTCGAGGAGACCCGGCCGAGCATCTATGGCATTTGGGGCAATGACGGGACGGTCAGCGTCGAAGACGCCAAGACCTGCATCCGGCTGCTCGGCCAGGAGGTCATGCCGGCAATGCGCGAGATCGGCAAGGAGCTGGGCCTCCAAGATCCGTTCGAGCTGAACGCCCCGGTGCATCTGCGCTACTCGACCGATTTGAAGCAGATGCCGCAAGCGGCGGAGTGAGCCCGTCAGAGCTGGTCCGGATCGAAATCGAACACAGTGCGCCCGCCGACAACCCCGGGCAGATAGCCGGGTGCCCGGGCCAGGAAGTGCTCGGCGTAAAACTGTGCGGTCGCACGCTTGGCGGAGAAGAAGGCAGCATCGCGACCGTTCTCACTGGAACGTCGCTCGGCGGCGAGCGCGAGCCGCGCTATCAGCCAGCCCGCAGACACCGTGCCGAGCAGCTGGAGATACGGCACCGACCCGGCTGCCGCCAGCCCCGGCTCCGCTTCGACCAGGAACGACGTCGCATTTTCGGCGGCCGCAAGTCCTTCGCGCAGCAGTCGGGCGATTGCAGCGAGGTCGGCCGAATGAGCCTCAGTGAGCGACGCCGCAGTCGCTCGCATCTCGGCAAGGAGTGCAGCCGCGGCTTCACCGCCGTCCCGCGCAAGCTTGCGGCCGACGAGATCGTTCGCTTGGATCCCGTTCGTCCCCTCATAGATCGGCGCGATCCGGGCGTCGCGCAGATACTGTCCAGCACCGGTCTCCTCGACATATCCCATCCCGCCATGCACCTGAATGCCGGTCGAGGCGACTGCGATTCCAAGATCGGTACACCATGCCTTGACCACCGGGATCAGCAGATCCGCCCGGCGCTGTGCCGCCTGGCGCGCGGGCGCCTCGGGGTGACGACGGCCTCGGTCGATCATCGCGGCCGCGTAATAGGCGAGTGCGCGCATCGCCTCGATCGCGGCACGCATCCACAGCAGCATCCGCCGCACATCCGGATGATGAATGATCGGCGCGGTCTCGACACTCGGCGCGGCACCGAGCGGCCGGCCCTGCACCCGGATCCGCGCGAAGTCGCGCGCCTGCTGGTAGGCGCGCTCGGCGATCGCCACACCTTGCAGCCCGACATTGAGGCGGGCGGCATTCATCATCGTGAACATGTATTCGAGGCCGCGATTTTCCTCGCCGATGCGCCAGCCGATCGCCCCCTCGTCCTCGCCGTAGGTCAGCACGCAGGTCGGCGACGCGTGGATGCCGAGCTTGTGTTCTAAGCTCAAGGTGCGGATGTCGTTGCGCGCTCCCGCCCCGCCCTCGCCGTCGGGGAGAAACTTCGGCACAAGAAAAAGTGAGATGCCACGGCTGCCGGGGGGCGCGTCGGGGGTGCGAGCCAGCACCATGTGGACGATGTTCGGTGCGAGGTCGTGGTCTCCATAGGTGATGAAGATCTTCTGCCCGGTGAGCCGGTAGTGCTCACCCCAGCGCGGATCCTGAGCCGGCACCGCACGGGTCCGCAGCGCGCCGAGATCGGATCCCGCCTGCGGCTCGGTCAAGTTCATCGTCCCGGTCCATTCACCGGAGACGAGCTTGGCGAGATATTGTTGCTTTTGCTCTTCGGAACCGTGCGCCTGTAGCAGCTCCACCGCGCCGACGGTCAGCAGCGGACAGAGGGCGAAGCTCATGCAGGCGGAATTCCACATTTCCGCCACCGGTATCGCGAGAGCGAGCGGCAGGCCTTGGCCGCCATATTCGGGATCGAAGGCGAGACCATTCCAGCCGCCCTCGACGTATCGGGCATAGGCCTCGCGAAACCCCGCCGGAGTGCGTACGACACCGTTCTCGAGAACGCTGCCGGCGCGATCAGCCGGCTGGTTGAGCGGCGCTAGCTCGTTGCGGGCGAGCTTCGCCGCCTCCTCGAGGATCGCCTCGACGAGGTCGGGAGAGGCTGCCTCGTAGCCGGGCAGCTGAGCCAATTGATCGAGCCCCGCCACTTCGTCGAGCACAAAGCGCATATCGGCGAGTGGTGCGGCATAGGACATGGCGGGCCTCCCTACGGCGATCGGCCGGCGGCGCGGCGCAGCCGGTCGTTGATCGCCTGGCCGAGATCGTGCTCCGGGATTGGCATCACCGCAATGCCGGTGAATGGCGCCCGGTCGAGCCGACGCAGCATCGCGAACAGGTTTGCCGCCGCCTCGCCAAGATCGGCGGTTCGGCTCAGCCATTCCACTTCGGCGAAGCCCGACGGTGCCTCGGCGCCAAAAGCAAGCAAAGCTTCACCGGAGCGGGCTTCGACCGCATCGAGACGCAGCGGCAGCGAAGGCGCATAATGGCTCGCCAGCATCCCCGGCGATTTGACCGGGCCCGCCGCCGACGCGCCGACGCATCCGAGCAGCTCGGTTAGCTGCTCTAAAGTGACACCACCGGGCCGCAACAGAGCGGGCGTCTCCCCCGACAGGTCCAGGACCGTCGATTCGAGCCCCACCGCGGTGCGGCCGCCATCGAGGATTAAGGAGACGTGATCACCAAGCTCCTCAAAGACATGCGCCGCCTCGGTCGGGCTCACCCGGCCCGAGCGGTTGGCGGAAGGGGCGGCGATCGGCCGGCCGGTCTCGCGCAACAAGGCCTGCGCAACCTCATGGGCCGGCGCCCGGATGGCGACCGTGTCGAGCCCGGCGCTCGCCAACAGCGACAAGCCACTGTCGCCGCGGCGTTGCAGCACCAAGGTCAATGGTCCCGGCCAGAACCGCGCGACGACCTTTCGAGCACGCTCGTCAAAGATCGCGAGTGCCTCTGCCTCGGCGAGCCCCGGAACGTGCACGATCAGCGGGTTGAAGCGGGGTCTGCCCTTAACCGCGAAGATCTCGGCGACGGCGCGTTCGTTGCTCGCGTCGCCGCCGAGCCCGTAAACGGTCTCGGTCGGAAAGGCGACGAGGTGGCCGGCGCGCAGCCGCGCCGCGGCGCGGGAAATCGCCCGGGGAGTGGCGGGCGCGATCAGGGCCGGCTACGGAAACAATTGTTCGCCGGTTTCCGCATCCTCGACGAAGATCGCGCTGACCGGGCAGCTCTCCGCCGCCTCGAGGATCTTCTCGACGGTGTCGCCGGTGGGATCGACCGCTTCCGACTGCCGGTTATCGTTGAGGCGAAACACCTTTGGGGCAATCGCCTCGCACATCGCATTGCCAACGCAGGTGGCGTGGTCTACCCGGACGCGCAGCTTGCGAGCCACGGCTGCCCCCTATTGCCAGGTGACCGGCAGCGACTTCAGCGACCGGAAGGTGATGCTGGGCTGATATTCGAGCTCTTCCGTCTCGACCTGCAAGCCGGGGAAGCGCTCGGCCAAAGCCTTGAAGACCTCTTGGCCCTCGACCCGCGCCAGGGTCGCGCCCAGGCAGTGATGAACCCCGTTTCCGAAGGCCACATGCGGGTTCGGCTGCCGCGTGATGTCGAACTTGTCGGGTTCGGCGAACACATTGGGATCCCGATTAGCCGAGGAGATGAACCAGCGGACGCGATCGTCCTTGCGCATCACCTTGTCCCGCATCTCGAGATCTTGGGAGGCGAGCCGCTGGATCGACTTGACCGGCGCGTCATAGCGCAGGCACTCCTCGGTCGCCCATTTGGCGGCACCCCCCGTGTCCTTCTTGAACAACGTCTTGAACAGCGCCCATTGGTCGGGATGCTGCATGAACGCCAGGGTACCGTTGCACAACAGGTTGATCGTCGTCTCGTGGCCGGCCAGCAATAGGAGCGAAGTGTTGACCAGCACTTGATGCCTGCTGAAGACGCCCTTCTTCTCGCCGCTCGCCAATACCGAGATGAAATCGTCGCCCGGTTTCACGATGCGCTCGTCGACCAGCGGCGATACGTATTCGAGCATCCCCTTCATGCCGTCGGTCAAAATCGGCATGCGGTCGTATTCGCCGCGGCCGATATAGAGCAGCTTCTCCGCCAGCTCTCGGACATAGGGGCGATCCTGGGCGGGCACACCCATCATCTGGGCGATGACCAGCACGGGCAGCGGGGTCGCGAGATCCCGCATGACGTCCATCGATCCCTTCTCCTCGGCCGCGTCGAGCAGCTCCTTGACGGCGTTCACGACAAACGGGCGCCAGGATTCCATCGATTTGGGCGTGAAGTAGCCGTGCACGATCCGCCGCATGTCCAAATGCACGGGCCGATCGTGCTGGATAAACTGGTCGCCCTGGTAGTGCCTGACATACTCGTAGAGGCCGAGATCCGATTCATCGATCGCCGGATAGGCGGGCCGCGGGTCGTTCTTGAATACGGCCGACGAAAAGAGCTCGTGATGCCGGGTCAGCCAGGTCACGTCGTCATGCCGGGTGATCACCCACAGGCCATAGGTGTCGTTCCAGTGGACTGGGTCCTCATCGCGCAGCCGGCCGTAATAGCCGTACGGGTCGGCGATGACGTCGGGGGTGAACATGTCATCGTGAACCACGTTATGCATAATCCTC
>JAFAHQ010000400.1 GCA_019237135.1 Alphaproteobacteria bacterium | reverse complement strand
GAAGACGCTGCTGGCTTTCGCGCTGGTGCTGTGCGCCGCCGGGCCTGCGCGCGCCGAGACTCAGACCTTCCTTGCCTACGATTTCGAGTTCGAGAACGGGTCGGTCTTACCCGAACTGCGGGTCGCCTACGAGACCCACGGTAATCTGGATCCCGGCCGGGACAACGCCATCCTTCTCGTGCACGGAGCTAGCGGCAACCTGCATGCGTTCGACCCCCTCATCGGCCCGGGCAAGACCTTCGATACGAACAAATCTTTCGTGATAACGGTGGACGCAATCGGCGGCGGCGAATCGTCTTCGCCGAAGGATGGGCTAGGCCAGGATTTTCCGCGTTACACGATCCGCGACATGATGCAGGCACAACACGCGCTCGTCACCCGGGGGCTGGAGCTTTCGACCTTGAGAGCGGTCGGCGGCAGCTCGATGGGGTCCTTTGTCAGCCTCGAGTGGGGCATCCACCATCCCGAGATGGTACGCAGCCTGATCCTCCTGGTCCCCAGCCCCAAGGCCGAAGCCAACTTCCAGCTCACCGTCGATCTGATGACCTCAGTCATTGCGCTCGACCCCGAATGGGAGGGCGGTCGTTACACCCACAATCCGGTCGAGGGACTGCGGTTAGCCGGCATGCTCTATTATCCCTGGGTGGTGTCAGCCGCCTATCTCGATCGGATTCCGGGGCAGCGACTGGCAAAGGAGCTCGAAAGGAACGCGCGGTCTTATGGTAGCTGGGATGCGAACTCACTCGTCTTTCGCTACGCCGCGAGCCGCGTCCACGACGTTGCCGCGCCGTTCGGCGGCGACATGACCGCGGCGCTGGCGCAAATCACTGCACCGACCTTGATCTTGCCGAGCGCGACAGACCGGCTGCTTGGGCTCGATGGCGCCCGGCGGATCCGAGACGGAGTCAAACACGCGGACTATGCCGAGATCCCCTCCGACCTCGGCCACCGCGCCGCGCGCGCCGCCCCGGAGACACCCGAGGGGCACTTCATCGACCAGCAGATTCGAGCGTTCCTGGCCAAGGTCGAGTAAGTCAAAAGGCGAGGCGCGCCGCCTTAATCCAGCTCTCGCCCAGCTGTGTCAAGATCGGCTGGGACGCCTCGGCAGCGAGCTTCACGCCAAGTTCGGAGAGCTTAGCCGAACCGCCAACAAGCGCATCGAAACTGCTGCGGGTGAACCCGGCATTGACCTCGATCACGTCGGAGAGAGTCTTGACCGCCAGCATATCGGTCGCCGTGCGCGCCGCTGCATCGATCCCCGAAAGCGCCAGCCCGGCCAGCTCTACGCCGAGCGCTTCCAGTCCGCGAGCCATTGCGGTCTGCGATTGGACGAAGGCCGCAAAGGCCTCGCGGCCGAAATCGGCAAGATGTTCAGACGAATCACTCTTCGCCGTCTCAGCGAGCGCTTCGACGTTCGGCAGAGCCATCGAAGTTGCGCCCGGCATCACGACTTCCGCCGGAGATTTGGCGGATATCAGCGCTTCGGCGGCGCTTTCTGCCGGCTTTGCTGATCCGGGCGGGGTTTCGGCTGGCAGCACCGCTTCCACCGGGTTCGTGTTCGGCCCCGCCCCGCGCGACGAGCGCCTCCCCTTCGACTCCATTCCTGTAATCCTCGTCTGCTCGAACCGCACGCTCTATTGCGTCGCACAATTCGGAAAATAGGCGATGCACACCAAGGTCACAAGAGCATTTGTGCGATGCACAAGACAGTCCCGGACCTGCGTCACGCGCTGAGCGCATTGTCGAAGCCGGTCACCCGCACAGACGCGCCGGCGCGACAGGAGTCTGCGCCTAAATCGAAATCCGGCACCGCAATCGGCGATATTCTCCGCGTCCGCGCGCTCGAATCGTGGACAGCCCTACAGCTTTTTTCTAATCTATCGGGCGAAGACTGCGCGTGTATCAGCGATACCTTGCAGTCGACGGGGGAATTGGGGGTTGCAGAGTGAGATTCCTTAAGTGCAGGGGGCGCCTTGCGTCCCGCAGCGGCGTCGCTCGCGTATCACGAATTCTTGCCTGCGGTAGAACCGGAGCTGTTGCCGTTCTCTTGATATTCGGCGCGGGCCAGGCCGAGGCTGCGCGGCACCCGCGCTTCCACGCTCATCCGCACCACGCGGCTGGCGGCTTTGCTCCAGTTCTGGTGAGCGAATCGATCGTGATCGATGTCGAAACCGGTCAGGTCCTGAGCCAGGTCAACGCCGACGCGATAACCTATCCTGCATCGCTCACCAAAATGATGACCCTCTATTTGACGTTCGAGGCGCTGAATGCGGGTAGGCTTCGGCTCGATCAATATCTGCCGGTCTCCTACGCGGCGGCGAGCCGGGCGCCGACCAAGCTGGGTCTCACGCCGGGCGAATCGGTCGCGGTGCAGGACCTGATCCTGGGCCTTGTCACCAGATCCGCAAACGACGCCGCCTCGGTTCTCGCGGAGGGGCTCGGCGGCAGCGAATCGGCTTTTGCCGAACAGATGAGCCGGAAGGCCCGGCAACTCGGAATGATCAGCACCGTTTATCGCAACGCCTCGGGCCTCCCGGATCCTGACCAGTACACGACGGCCCGGGACCAGGCCCAGCTCGCGCTTTCGCTCTATCGCGACTTCCCCCACGAGTATCGCTATTTTGCGACTCGTCAGTTCTACTTCCGGGGCAGCATCATCCACAACCACAACCATCTGCTCGATTGGTACGAAGGTGCCGACGGGATCAAGACCGGGTATATCGGCGCCTCTGGTTTCAATCTCGCCGCCTCCGCCGTGCGTAATGGGCACCGGCTGATCGGCGTGATCATGGGCGGGCCGTCGGCCGGCACGCGCGACCGCGAAATGGCCACGCTGCTCGACCGCGGCTTCGAAGAAGTCGGTGCCGGGACCATGGTCGCGCACCGCGAAGCGCCGCTGCCAACCGTCGCCGAAGCCGGGGAGGCTCCGTCGCCGGCCCCCCGAGAGAAGCCTGGAATGATCACCAAAGCTGCCTCGCGGCTCGCGGCGCATCTCTCACCCGTCAGCAAGGCGGAGGCGGCGCCGCTCGTGCGTGAGCGCGCGGCGCCCACCAGCGAGCATTGGAGCATTCAACTCGGTGCCTTCCACGCAGAGAACGCGGCGGTGAAGGCCGCGCACACTGCCGCCAGCCTTGCCGGAGCCAAGGGTAGACCGGTACAGATCGTCGAGCCAGCCAAGGCCGACAAAGAACGCCTCTATCGCGCTCGCCTGCTGAACTTCACGCCGCAGGAAGCGTGGAGCGCTTGTATCGCTTTACACAAAAGAGGGATCGAGTGCTCGGTTGTTCCGGCGGCGGGCTTGAAGGTCGCTGCGCGATAACCTGTGACGTTACGCGCCCTAGCCCGATCGGCGCCATTGGTCAGGCGTCGGGCAGAGCGACCCCGCTTGCGGCGAGTTCCGCCGCGAGCGCTCCTTTGAGCCGGGCGAGACCGTCTTCGGTTGTCGATTCGGCGCGGGCGACGAGCACAGCCTGCGTGTTCGAGGCGCGCAGCAGCCACCATCCCTCGGCGGTGCGCACCCGCACGCCATCGATGTCGATCGTCTCCGCGCCCGCGTTTCGCAGCCGCTCGCGGACCTCGCCCACAACCTCGAATTTGCGGGTTTCGTCACACGGAAATCGCAACTCCGGTGTGTTGACTACAGCCGGGAGCCGATCACGCAGTTCGGCGAGGTTCTGCGCCGAGCGGCTGAGAACTCCGAGCAGCCGTACCGCTACATAGACGGCATCGTCGAATCCGTAATAGCCGTCTGCAAAGAAGATGTGTCCGCTCATCTCGCCAGCAAGCGGCGCCCCGGTCTCGGCAAGCTTGGCCTTGATCAGCGAATGGCCAGTCGCCGCCATGACTGGGCGGCCGCCCATCCGGGCAATCTCGTCGAACAATACCTGGCTCGCCTTGACGTCGGCGATGATCGGCGCCCCGGGATGGCGGGCCAGCACATCGCGCGTCAGCACGACCATCAGCTGATCGCCCCATAAGATACGCCCGCGTCCATCGACGACCCCGATCCGATCGCCATCCCCGTCGAAGGCGATGCCGAGGTCGCAGTGCTCACGCGCCACCGCCTGTTGCAGCTGAACGAGATTCTCGGGGATCGTCGGATCGGGGTGATGCGCCGGAAAGGTACCGTCGATCGTTTCGTTCAACAGGATATGCCTGCCGGGTAAGCGCGCGGTCAGCTCCCGAACCACCTCGCCCGTGGCGCCGTTCCCGGCATCCCACGCGACGGTCAGCGGGTGAGCGCCATCGTAGTCGCGCGCCAGCCTCTCGACGTAATCGCTGCGGATGCCGTAATCGCTGGCCCCGCCCCGCGGGCGGTGCGGCGCGCCGAGACCGATGGCAATCCCACCCAGCCGCTGGATCGCGGCCCCATAAAACGGTTTGCCTTGGAAGACGAATTTGAAACCGTTGTAGTCGGGCGGATTGTGCGACCCAGTTACCATGATGCCGCCGTCGACGCCTAGCGTCGCCGCTGCAAAATAGAGCATCGGCGTCGGCCCGCGGCCGATCCGCACGACATCGACCCCCTCAGTGACGAGGCCGTCGACCACGGCGGCTTCGAGCTCGGGCGAGGTCAGCCGGCCATCATAACCGACCGCGACGCGGTGTCCTCCCGCCTCGACGAGAGTCAGGGCGTAGGTCCGCCCGATCGCCTGTGCGTCGGCGCTGGACAATGTCTTTCCGACAACACCGCGGATGTCGTATTCGCGCAGGATCGTCGGGTCGAAACGATGGCCCATCTGGGTTCAAAGGTAGGTGGACAAGATCTGGCGCAGCCCAGGTCCGAGGTCCGGGTGCTGCAGGCCAAGCGCGATCGAGGCTTCGAGAAAACCAAGCTTGTCGCCGCAATCGAAGCGCTTGCCCTCGAAGCGCAGCCCGTGAAATGCCTGGCCGTCCTCGATCAACCTGGCAAGCGCATCGGTCAGCTGAATCTCGTCGCCGCTGCCGGGTTCCCCTCGGGCAAGGTGACCAAACACCTCTGGCTGGATGATGTAGCGACCGATGATGGTCAAGGTCGAAGGGGCCGCCGCGGGCTCCGGTTTCTCCACTACGCCGCGCGCCCGCACGAGCCGGCCGTTGTGGCTGACAACGTCGAGCACCCCGTAACGATTTGTCTGCGCTCGCGGGACCTCGATGATCGCGGCGAGATTACCACCGGTTTCGCCATAGGCTTGGACCATCTGGGCAAGGCAGGGCACCTCACAGACCATCAGATCATCGGCGAGCAGCACGGCAAACGGCTCGTCGCCGACCAGCTCGCGCGCACACCAGACCGCATGGCCGAGCCCGAGCGGGGTCTGCTGTCGGGTATAGGCGATCTGCCCCGGCTCGGGTAGCCGCGCTTCGAGCTCCTCGAGCACATCCTCCTTGCCGCGCTCGCGCAAGGTGGCCTCCAGCTCGAAGGCGCGGTCGAAATGATCGTCGATGGCGCTCTTGCCTCGGCTCGTGACAAAGAAAAACTGCTCGATCCCCGCCGCCTTGGCCTCCTCGACCGCATAATGAATGAGCGGCTTGTCGACGATCGGCAGCATCTCCTTCGGCATCGCCTTGGTCGCTGGCAGGAAGCGCGTTCCCAACCCGGCGACCGGGAAAACGGCTTTGCGAATTGGCTTATGCATAAAGTCCTCGGTCACGTCCCCGGCTCCCCGCAGATTGCGGGGTCATTCTGCTAACACTCCGATACTAACCTCCGGATGGCCCCAGATACTCCTTTAGGCCATCCGACGACAGCCGGAGCCGCATCGTACTTCGGATCGCGCGGGTTGCACCACGCAGTTCGACTGAACAGGGGGCCAGCGGCCCCTCCAGCCCCCTGATCTCCCCTGCCGAACAGGGTGAAAATCGCGAACGAACCAATAAAACTCGCCAAATCAATGGATTGAGGAAAAATTGCGCATTATAACAGGGTGGCTTTGACGATTTTTTGACACCCAAATCCGGCGACCGAAGAATGCATGACAAGTCTCCTTCAAACGACGCCCGCGATACGCGCCGATCTTGTCGCGGAGATGGCGGCGCGCGGTCGACAAGCCCGCGAGCAGGGCTCGGGCTAACGGTTTTGCTTTTGAGCGCGCGCTGCGTCACGGTAATCTCAGGCTAGGCGGTACAACGCGACGACGGAGACAGCGATGAACGACATTGCGCCAGCACGGTTCAAGTGGGTGGGAACGCGGCCGATCCGTCCGGACGGGGTGCCGAAGGTGACCGGGCGGGCGCAGTACGGCGCCGACATGGCGATGCCCGGCATGCTGTGGGGCAAGGTCATCCGCTCGCCGCACGCACATGCGCGCATCCGCTCGATCGACGCCTCGAGGGCGCTGGCCTTGCCCGGCGTCAAGGCGGTGGTTACTTCTGCGGACTTCCCCGACCAGAAATTCGCCTATGTCGGCCCTGAGCGCGTGCAGCAGAACGCTTGGCACATCACCCGCAACGTCATGGCGCGCGAGAAGGCGCTCTACGAGGGCCACGCGGTCGCCGCCGTCGCGGCGATCGACAAAGCCACCGCCGAGGAGGCGGCGGCGTTGGTCGACATCGACTACGAGGTGTTGCCCCACGTCATCGACGTCGACGAGGCGATGCAGCCCGATGCGCCCTTGCTGTTCGAGGACATGATCACCCGCGGCGTCGAGCCGGCGCCCATCAGGCCTTCCAACATCGCCAAGCGCGTCGAGTTCGCGATCGGCGACGTGGCGCCGGGCTTTGCCGCGGCCGACGAGATCGTCGAGAAGGAGTTCAAGACAGCCCCCGTTCACCAGGCCTACATCGAACCGCATGCCTGCATCGCCCGG
>JAFAHQ010000303.1 GCA_019237135.1 Alphaproteobacteria bacterium | reverse complement strand
GGCACGACGTTCCGCAATGGGAAATCAAAATAGGTTCCGTGGTATTCGCAGCCTCCTTCCCTGAACATCGGGATCACCGCGCGTACCGCATCCTCCCAGACTGCGCGTTTCTCGTCGAAGCTGCGGTCGAAGGGTTCGAGCTCGGTGATGCTGGCACTCTCGCCCATGCCGAATTCGACGCGGCCGCCGCTGACCAGGTCGAGCGCCGCGATCCGCTCGGCGACGCGGGCGGGGTGGACCGTCGTCAATTGCATGATGCCGTGTGCCAGTCGGATCTGCTTTGTACGCTGGCTCGCCGCAGCGAGAAAAACCTCGGGTGCCGGCGAGTGCGAATATTCTTCGAGAAAGTGGTGCTCGACCTCCCAGGCAAAGTCGTAGCCGAGCCGGTCGGCGAGCCCCACCTGGTCGAGCGCGTTCTGGTAGAGCTTGAACTCGCCTTCCGGCGTCCACGGGCGAGGCAACTGCAGCTCATAGAATATGCCGAACTTCATCGCTGGCTCCTCACGCCGGTATCACCGCCCATCCCGGCGGCGGCTCTTTTCCCGGATGCACGCTGCCGCACCCTCGACATCTGCGCGCGGACTCGTCGGCGTAAAAGGCGGCGAATAGAGGCGGCAGGTCCCTGACGAGATCGGCAGCAGCGATCTCGACGCGGCGGATGAGCGCACCGCAATCGAAGCAGAACCACTCGAACCCGTCCTTATCGCCCGGCCCGCGCGGGCCCTCGACGACGAGTCCGACGGAGCCGGCGATCGGACGCTGTGGCGAGTGGCGCAGATGCGGCGGCAACAAAAAGACCTCGCCTTCGCGGATCGGCACATCGTAAATCCGGCCCGCTTCGGCTACCTTAAGGACCATGTCGCCGCGCAGCTGGTAGAAGAACTCCTCGCCCGGATCGTCGTGGAAGTCGACCCGCTGGTTCGGGCCCCCCACGACCATCACGACCATACCGGCGTCTTCGAACACCATTTGGTTTCCGACCGGCGGCTTCAGCAGATGGCTGTGTTCTTCGATCCAGCGAGCGAAGTTGAACGGCCGGCGCAAGCTTTCGATCGTCATCGTCTCCTCCCCTGCTCACGGTGGGTCCCAGCCGATGGCGCGGCGCAGAAAGTTGTAGCCGAGGGCGGTAAAGGCGGCACGCTCGGCGTTGTCCTTGCCGTAGCCGTGCCCGCCGGCGGCGGGCTCGTAAAAGTAGGCTTGATAGCCCATCGTCTGCAACTTTGCCGCCATCTTGCGGGCATGCCCGGGGTGCACGCGATCGTCGCGCCGGCTCGTCGCTATCAGGATCGGCGGATAGTGCCGGCCCGGCACCGCGCTGTGATAGGCCGAAATCTCTTTGAGGAACTGCCAGTCCTCGAGGTTGTCGGGGTCGCCGTATTCGGCAATCCAGCTGGCACCGGCATGAAGCTTTGTATAGCGGCGCATGTCGATCAGCGGGATCGTGCAAAACAACGCGCCAAACCGTTCGGGGTAGCGGGTCAGCATGTTGGTGATCAGGATCCCACCGTTCGACCCGCCCTCGGCGGCGATGCTGCCGGGCTGCGTCACGCCGCGCCGCACGAGGTCGGCGGCGACGGCCGCGAAATCGTCGTGGCTGAGCCGCTTCTTTTCGCGTCGCCCGGCGTCGTGCCAGGCAGTGCCGAACTCGCCGCCACCGCGGATATTGGCGACCACACCGGTGCCGCCGCGTTCGAGCCACAGCTTGCCGAGAGCCGAATTGTAATACGGCAGCTGGGAGATGCCGAACCCGCCATAGCCCGACAGGTGCACTGGCGCCTCGCCGGTCTCGCCTGGGGGTCCGACCTGCACATAAGGGATGCCGGTGCCGTCCTCCGAGATCGCCTCGTGGCGAGTTACGGCGAGGCCGGCCGGGTCGAAGGTTTGCGGCGCTCGCTTCAGCAGCTGCGGTGCTGCGAGCGGCGGGACGAGATACAACGAGGGCGGGGTCAGCGGGTCTTGCGCGCTGGCGAGCAGGTCGCCGGTCGACTCCTCCGTGCGAACATCGAGAGACCAGACATGAGCGACACCGATATCCGGCAGGCCAGCAATGCGCTCACGCGACCAGCCCCCCTCGGACGGGGTCAGCACTTCGAAAACGGGCTTCAAATCGTCGAGGATCGATAGGACCAGCCGGCCGCCGCTCCAAAAATACCCTTGCATGGCACGCCGCTCGGCGGGCTCGAACAATTTGGTGAATTGCCGCTGACCGGCGAGGAAGGCCGGGAACGAAATGCCGAGGACGGTATCAGGCCGATGGGTCTCTTCGGCGATCGTCCAGGCGGTCCGCCGCTTGACGGCCAGCCAGCCGCGATGCCACGTCAGCGAGGCATCGGTCGGCACATCGACCCGCGTCTTTGGGCCGGTGCGATCGCCGATCCACACAACCTGGTCAAAAAAGCCGAGCCGCTCGGCGAACCAGACGCGCTCGGCTTCGATCTCGCGGTCGACATCCGCCCACACCGCCATGCGGTCGGTCTCAGTCTCGAATATAACCGGGGCCGCAAGCGGATCGGTCCCGCGCCGCCACAGCCGCACCGCGCGAGCATAACCCGAGCTGGTGGCCATGCCCTCGCCCCAGGCCGAGGAGAGCAGCAAGGTGTCGCGATCGAGCCAGCCCGCTCCACCCTTAGCCTCCGGCAGGGTGAAACCCCCGGGAACGAAGTCGCGCGAGGGCAGGTCGAACTCGCGCAACACGGCCGCATCGGCGCCGCCGCGCGACAGCATCAAAAGGGCCTTGTCGTGAGTGCCGTGGATCGTTGCGGCTCCGCTCCACGTCCAGTCCTCGCCCTCGCTTGCCGCGAGCGCGTCAAGGTCGAGGAGGACGTCCCACTCGGGTTGCTCCCTGCGGTAGCTGTCGAGCGTCGTCGCCCGCCATAGCCCGCGCGGCTGTGCGGCGTCTTTCCAGAAATTGAAGACCCTCATGCCGCGTCTGGCGATCAGTGGGATGTTGTCGGGCCGGTCGAAGATCGCTGTGAGCGTGTCACGATCGGCGGCAAAGCGCGCATCACCAAAACGCGCCAGGGTCGCCGTGTTCTGTGCCTCGACCCATTCGAGCGCGCTCGCCCCGTCGACCTCTTCGAGCCAGAGGTACGGATCGTCGTCAGGCGCCTGTAAGGTCGGGCGCGGGTCTAGGGCAGGCATGGCTAGGGATCTTCGGTCATCTAGGTGAGGTGGGCTGCCCCGTAAACGTCTAATCGCTCCCCTCAGTGCGAGACGATGGCGGTAGTCGCTGCCTGTCTCTGCGTCCGATTAACCGCCTGACGCGTACAAGCAACTCCTTGGGGTCACGTATCAGGGCCCACAAGACAAGGACCACGAGTTACACCAATAGGACCCGCCACCCCCACCACCATGCCAATGTGAGAGCAAACCCGGCCAGAGCGGATATCCAACCGAACCAATAATACCGGGTGCGATCGCCGATGACGTTCGCCAGGTGCCTGAGTTCATGTTCATAATCTGCCTCGGCGGTGGGCCTCATTGGGACGTGATGAAAGAAGCGCCAAAAGACCCGCACCACAAGCAGGCACAGGAACGCCGAAAGCGTAAACGCGGCGAGCTGTGCCTTCAAAGCCCACATTGGCGGAGTCACACCAATGACCTCTGGGCTCTTGTCGGGGGACGGGAAAAGAGCCACGAGCCCGGCGATGAAAAATGCATTAACGGCTAGCAACCCCGTTGCCTTGGTGTCCAAGCTTGTGAGGATGTCGTATAACTGCTTGTGGGTTTCCTTGGTAACGCTGAGGGAATCCCGACCAGCCGCAAGATCTTGTAACACGTAGATTTTGCATATCACCTCCACGCCACGATTTCCGCCAAAGAACCACATTATTTCCCCTATCGTTGTTATGAGATGCTGATGCCGTGCAACTGCCCAGCGAAGAACCACCGCGTTCGCGATGCTGGTGCTGGAACGACGGGATTGCAATCGAGGATGCTGGCGCGTGCTCGTTTGCCGAGATTCGGATCGATTGCCACATCTCAGGAAATATATGCTCGGCGGTCGCTACCGCCCGCTGCGCACGAGGCGGCCGGGCGTGGCGCCGGTGGGCCGCGCTTGAAGACTGGGGTGCCGGCGATGAGGGTCGCCTCATATCCCTTGGCCCACTGCACCAGGCTTGCCGCCGGCGGGGAGGTCGTGCGCGACCTCGGGCGCATGGACGCGCAGCCGGTCGCGAAGGCGATCAGGTTGATGTCGGCGCGCTTGCCCGGTTGCAGCCGCCCGCGGTCGTGGAAGCCGAAGAAATCGGCGGCTGGTCTGGCGCTTGACGAGCCACAAGAAGGCATCGTCGTCGGGTGCAGCGATGGTCGGGCGGGAGTCTGGGATGGGCATGGCGAAGGATCTCGGACGACGTCAGTTTAGCCCGAAGGTGGGGCGCCCGGCCTGATTTTCGGGCGATTCGTCCCGTGCTCCTGGCTGCGCCGCTCGTCGGAGCTGATTTGGTGCTGTCCGTGGCGCGCAAACGGCCGGTCCGAGCCATCCCCGAGATCGCGAATTCGATTACAGATCGGGTCGGCTAGATTGAGCGGAGATCCCTTTCGGAGAGCGAGATCGATGGATGCCGAGACAATCCTTCACGAGCTGACCTACGCCACGGATCTTCCACGACAGGCGCTGCAAGCCGCCTCTGCGCAACGCGCCGAGCTGCTGCCGAAGTTCCTCGGGGTCATCGAAGACCATCTTGGTCAGCAGCCGGCTGCACGACCAAGCCCGACGCCGCTCTTTTTCGTCTTTCACCTGCTCGGGGAGTGGCGGGAAAGAACCGCCTACAGACCCTTGGCGAGTCTATTGCGGCATCCGGCTGACGAGCTCGACGTAATTTTCGGCGACGCGAGCACTTCGACCTGCCACCGGGTCATGGCCGCAGTCTTTGACGGCGATCCTCAGCCACTCTTCGACATTATTCTCGATCCCAGTGTCGATGAGTTCATCCGCTCCCGCATGTGCGAGGCTCTCGCCATGATCACCTTGCGCGGTGAGCTCGATCGGGATCGCGCCGCGCGTTTTCTGCGCGACGCCTTCAACGAGCTGCAACCGCAGCGGCGTTGCTTCGTCTGGTGCGGTTGGCAAAGCGCCATCGCCATGCTCGGCCTTGGCGAGTTGAAGGTTCTAGTCAGACGGGCTTTCAACCGAGGTTTCATCGACCCGCACATGCTCGGCTTCGCTGATTTCGAGCGGGATTTAAAACGCGGCATCGAGCGGCCCGGCGACCCCTGGCGGCCCTACGACAATTATTATGAGCTTTTCGGTGACACGATCGAAGAGCTGTCAGGCTGGCACTGCTTCACGGAGGATCACAGCGAAGACCCGGAAGAGTGGCGGGAACTGGACGAGTTCGATCGCATCCTCAGCGAGCCGCACCAGAATCCATTCAAGGGCATCGGCAGAAACGACCGGTGTCCCTGTGGCAGCGGCAAGAAATTCAAGAAATGCTGCCTGCAGTGATGAGGAAGCTACCCGAGCGGAACCAGAAGCCGCGCCGCCATCGTTCTGAGCGCCTCTGGAAGGGCGGCCGGTCGTCTGGTGTCGAGGTCGAGCTGGACCCCGAACTGGCCGAGCCGCGCGAATTCGCGACCGTCGTCGGGGTCGGACATTCGATGCACGAAGCGGATCGACGAATTGCCGAGGTGCGCGATGCCGGTTTCGACCAGAACCGCGCTCCCCAGGCGCGGCGACCCGGTTACCTCCAAAGCTAGCTCGAATGTCGAGAAGCCTCGGCGCTCGGCCTCGAGATAGGAAGCTGTTGCGCCGATCACCGCCAGCGCCTGGACGCAGCCGGCAGTAAAGCGATGGACAAACGCCGCTAGCGCGAAATTTCCATCCGGGTCGGCGTCCATCGGCTTGACGCGATCACGCGCCGTCGGAATGAACCCTTCGGTCGTGACGGGCTCGGGCCGGCGCTCGACGGCGGGACCGGGCCACGGCAACAGGCGCCGGCCGATAGCATCGTGGGTCTCGCGGGGCAATCCCGCGGCCGTGATGTCGAGCGTCTCCTCGACCCAGGCGGTCACTTCGCTGCTCGCCGAGTCGAGGAACTGGTGACCGAGGCGAAGAGCGGTTTTGTCGAGCTCGATCAGCGCGCTGAGAATATGAAAGCTGGCGCCGGCGCGCAGCTCGCGGACAAACCGGACGTCGAAGCGGCGGCCGATCGATCGCGGCACTCCGTCCAAACCCAGGCTCACGGCCATCCTCGCCGCCGCATCCGCGAGACGATCGAAATAATAGGCGATCGTGAAATGCTCGGTGATGTCGCATTCCCAGGGGGCAACGATGCCGCGCCAAGTCTCCGTCCAGCCTTCCATCCTATTCGCCCCGCTCGATGCCCCGACGCAGATTACTCGAGTCACTCCGAGCTATGTGAATCATCGGTGTGGGGGTTGCGCGGTCTTCTTGGAGGCACTCGAACATAGTTCTTCACCCCGCAGGGGATGGTAGTGTAAGCCAAGGGTTGCGCGGCGCCGTCACCCCCTCGGCGTGCGAAAGTGTGCCTTCGCGAATTCAGGAGCGAACATGCCCAATCTGAGCTTTGCCGCACCGACGAGCGTCGACGAGGCCGTCAAGATATTGGCCGGCGCCTCAGGTATGGCCAAGATGCTGGCCGGCGGGACCGATCTGCTGGTGCAGCTGCGGTCGGGCCGGACGAGACCCGAACTGATCGTCGATACCAAAAGGATCCCGGGGCTGATCGGCATCCGGGAGGAAAGCGACCGCTTCGTCATCGGCGCTTCGACCCCGGGGGTCATGATCTATGAGAACGAAGCGCTCACTCGCGCCTGGCCGGGGATCGTCGAAGGCATGGATCTGATCGGCTCGGAGCAGATTCAGGGACGCGCCTCGCTCGCTGGCAATCTGTGCAATGCCTCGCCGGCTGCCGATAGCGTGCCGGCATTGATCGCCGCGCGCGCGACCGCCGTCATCGCCGGGCCTAGCGGCAGGCGCGAAGCGCCGGTTGAGGCGATCGTCACCGGGCCCGGGCAGACATCGCTCCAGAAGGGTGAGTTCATCGTCGAATTTCATGTGCCAAAGCCCAAGCCGCATCAGTCGGACGCCTATTTACGCTTTATTCCGCGCACCGAGATGGACATCGCCGTCGTCGGCTGCGGGGTCAACGTGACCCTCGATGGAAACGGGGTGTGCACCGACGCCCGCGTCGTGCTGGGTGCCGTGGCGCCAACGCAGGTCATCGCCGAAGAGGCGGCCGCCGCGCTGATCGGCCACAAGCTCGATAATGATACTCTTTCCAAGCTCGATGCCGCCGCGGGTCGCGCCTGCAAGCCGATCAGCGACAAGCGCGGCACCATTGAATACCGGATCAAGGTCGCGGGCGTCCTGGCGCGCCGAGCGGCCGCGATAGCCTTTGAACGCGCCGCTCAGCGCTAGGAGACCGCCATGGCCAAAACTCACGTAACGACGATCATCAACGGCGAACCCGTCGAGTTCCTCTGCGAGCCGCAGCAGACCTTGCTCGACGTGCTGCGCGACGAGCTCAACCTGACCGGCAGCAAGGAGGGATGCAGCTCGGGCGATTGCGGCGCCTGCACGGTGATCGTTGACGGCAACATCGTCTGCGCGTGTCTGATGCTCGGAGCCGAAGCGGAAGGCCGCAACATCACCACTGTAGAAGGCATCGCTGAGGGCGACAAACTGCACCCGGTGCAGCAGAAATTCTTGGAGCACGCCGCACTGCAATGCGGCTTCTGCACGCCCGGGTTCATCGTCGCAGCCAAGGCATTGCTCGACCACAATTTGAACCCGACCGAAGAAGAGACGCGCTATTGGCTTGCCGGCAATCTCTGCCGCTGCACCGGCTACGACAAAATCATCCGCGCGGTGCTCGACGCCGCCGCGGTCATGCGTGGGGAGAACCCTCCGTCCCCTGCGGCATAGGGGCGACGAGGATCTGATCCGGCAATCCGCCAGCAACGTCACCCCGGCGAAAGAGGCTGTAGGGAAATTGGCAGTTGTGCCCGAACAAGTTTTCCTTCGTCGTTCCCGCGGAAGCGGGAACCCAGGGATTTCATGCGCTTATCCTGGGCCCCCGCTTGCACGGGGGCGACGATTCAAGAGCTTGTGCGATTGGATCGAGCACAGGAGAGGAAGATGAGCTATCTCGAAAAAGAGTCATTGAAGATCGTCGGCACCCGGCCGATCCGGCCGGACGGCGTCGACAAGGTCACCGGGCGGGCCAATTTCGGCGCCGACATGAAAATGCC
>JAFAHQ010000248.1 GCA_019237135.1 Alphaproteobacteria bacterium | reverse complement strand
CAGGCATCCGGCCGCCATAGTCGTGCAGGAGGCGGTCAGGTTCCACCGCCGCTCGTTCTTGCGATCGGCATAACTGCCCCAAGCGATCATGCCTATGGTCCCAAACACATAGGGTATTGCGGTCGTGAAGCCGGTCTGCATGTTCGTCAGACCGAGCTGCTTGATAATCTGCGCGGCAAATACCGCGATCGCGACACTGACGCCGGCTTGGCCGAAATGGATTGCCGCGAGTGTCAGCACACGTAAGTTGACGAGTGTCTGGAGAACCGAGATGGAGCGACCGGTCTCGACCGTCCGGCGCTCTTTCTCCATCTCATCCGCCAGCCATTCCCGCTCTTTCATCTCGAGCCAATTCACCTGCGCCGGCCGGTCGGTCAAATAGAAAAACGTGATGATCCCAAAGATCACCGCCGGAGCCGCCTCGCAGAGAAACAACCACCTCCACCCGGCGATACCCAGGACGCCATCCAGCCCGAGGAGAGCGGTCGAAATCGGTGCACCCAGCCCGATCGATACCGGGATCGCCGCCATAAAGCCGGCGACGATGCGGCTACGATGAGTGGGCGGGAACCAATAGGTGAAGTAGAGTATAATTCCGGGGAAAAAGCCCGCTTCGGCAACGCCGAGCAGAAAACGCAGAATGAAAAAGCTGGTCGGCCCGTTGATAAACGCAAACCCTCCCGAAACCAATCCCCAGCTGACCATGACCCGGGCGATCCATCGCCGCGCGCCGACCCGCTCGAGGATCAAATTGCTCGGCACCTCCAACAAGAAATAGCCCCAAAAGAACGCCCCGGCACCGAGTCCAAAAACATAAGAGCTCAACCCGAGATCCTTGTTCATCGTCAACGCCGCGAACCCGATATTCACACGGTCGAGATAACAGATGAAATAAAGGACGAAGCAGAACGGCAGGAGCCGCAGATAGACCTTCCTCATTGTCTGCTGTTCAATAGAGGTAATCATGGGTGGCCTCCCTTCGGGATCGACTCCGCTCTTATACGGCCATGGTAGTGCCGCCATATGGAATTGACAGTCTTTTTTCGCCGATTGCCAAGGAGGCTGACGTCAACTGCCATCAGTCCCGCGGTGCAAGTCCCGGCGGGGCTCGCCCCTGTTCCGCCATCCGAGCCTCCAGTGGAGGAGCCGGAGCCAGGCACGCCACGTGCGCTCGGGAACGGGATCGAGCTCGACGCCAACCTGGGTGATCGCGTCCGCCTGCATGTCGCGCACGATCAGTTCTACGGCGCCGAAGCGCGTGCGGTCTCCAATGGCCGGTCGGCCGTCGAACCTGCTCGCAAGAAACTCCGCCAATGTCAGCGTCCCATCGGTCTCCGCTGCCGGATCATAGAGATGAGCGATCGCGGCCAGGGTGGTCGTTCCATCGAAGGAGAACTCGCCGAGAAGCCCACGTTCCTCTGGACTATTGCGCTCGGGGCGCGGTCCAAACATGCGATCGAGCAGCGCGAGGTCCCGCTGGCGTGCGAGTGCGAGCACGTAGTCTCCAGGGGCAAGCGGCGGGGCAGAAGCAGCGCTGCGGGCGATCCCGTCTCGAATCACCACGAGAACGCTTGTCGTCGGCGGGATCGGCAGCGCCTCCACGGATTCAGAGACAGCTCGGCAGCGCGCTTCCACTCGATAGCCTGCGACTGTGTTCTCCTCCCCGAGCCGGCCAGGGAGATCGATGTCCAGACGGGAGGCCTGCTGGAGCGGCGGCACGTCCAGGTCCAATATCCGTGCGGCGCGAGTTACCGTCCAACCTTGGACGATCAGCGATGTCAGAACGATAATGAAGGCAACGCCGAAGAAAACCGTTGCGTCCGGTAACCCGGCGAGCACCGGGATTATCGCTAGGAAGATCGGGACGGCGCCTCGCAGACCGACCCATGAGATAAAGGCAATCTCCGCCGCGGTGTACTGGAAGGGTAGCAAGCACAGCGCCACTGCCGCTGGGCGTGCTACCAGCATCAACACCACAGCAATCAAAATCGACGGTCCGAGTATCGGAAGCAAAGAGCTCGGTGCGACCAGCAGACCCAGCATAAGGAAGAGAACGATCTGACTGAGCCAGGCAAAGGCATCAAACGCTTGATTGATGATTTGAGTGGCGCGATGGCGGTGCGTGCCGAGGACAAGGCCCGCCAGATAGACCGCCAAAAACCCGCTTGCGCCAGCAGTCTGGGCACCGCCGAACAGAGCGCTAGCTCCGGCGAGCGCCAGAATGGGGTACAATCCAGGCGTTGCTTCCACACGATTGATCAGAGCGAGCAGCAGGTAGCCGCCGACGATGCCGAACGCACCCCCGCCCACGGCTTCCCAGGCCAGCAGCGCCGCAATGTGTGATCCGGTCAAGGACGCTGGGGCCAACAGCAGACTGACCAGTAGCACCGTGAGCAATACCGAGAGTGGATCGTTGATGCCGGACTCGAGCTCGAGAGTCCCGGCGACACGCGCCCGCAGCTCGAGACCACGAAGATGCAACACCGCTGAGACGGCTGCAGCATCGGTCGGCGCAACGATGGCTCCGACCAGAAACCCGCGGATCCAGGAAGTGGAAAAAAGCAGGACGGCGGCCGCTCCGACGATCGCTGCCGTGACAATTACCCCAACCGTAGCCAGGCCGACAGACGGCCATACCGCTCGGCTTATGGCACCCGGATCAGTGCGCAGCCCGCCGTCGAACAAAATAATGGCCAGGCTGATGCTGCCGATCAGATAGGCGGCGGGAAAGTCCCGAAAGAGAATGCCGCCCGGTCCTTCCCCTCCGGCGAGCATGCCTAATCCGAGGAAGACGAGCAGCAAGGGAGCCCCGAGCCGTGCCGAGAACAATCCAGCAAAAATGCTCAGCAGCACCAAAACGCTGCCGAGCAAAATCAGCTGGTGGCTGGCTTCCACGGCCTGACCGGCGAGCCGATTTGCCTGGCACTGCCGGTTCGCTTACCGGCCTGTCGGCCGCCAGTCATGAGGTCCTCCTCGCAATTTCATCCGGCAGGATCACCGTGAATATACTTCCCACGGGCCGAGATGGGCGACCGAGGTCAAACCCGCAAATCGGAGCGCACGTACAAATCCCGCTTGGGATAGGGAATCTGAATACCTTCCTGCCGAAATAAACGCCAGATCTCGTAGAGCACCTCGCTCTTCACGTTGTGCACACCGTTGTGTGCGTCCTGGATCCAGAACCGCAGCTCGAGTTCAATCGCGGTCTCGCCAAACGCCATGATCAGCGCGTTCGGCGCAGGCACCGCCAGAACGCGCCGTGGCAAGCTCGCCGCCTCGCGCATCAGGGCGAGCGCCTGGTCGACGTCGGAGTCATGCGGCACGCGCACCGGCACTTTCAGCCGGACCCGGTCACTCCTGTGTGACCAGTTGACGACCTGATGCGTGATGATGTCTTCGTTTGGGATCAGAAACTCGGTGCCATCGCGCGTCTCCACCGAGACGTAGCGCGCGCCGAGTGAGGAGACCCAGCCATAGGTGCCGCCCACCTCGATCACGTCGCCCGGCTTGATTGACTTGTCCAAAAGCAGAACGATTCCGCTGAACAGGTTGGAGACGGTCCGCTGTAGGCCGAGCCCGACACCGACCCCGAGCGCTCCGGTGAACAGCGCAAATGTGGTGAGATCCACCCCAATGCTGGTCAACGAGAGCACGACGGCCAAGGTGACCAGGGTGGTCTTGAGCAGCTTTCCAAGCAGCACCCGCGCGCGCGGGGTGATCTCGGAAAACCGAGTGATGCGGCGCTCGAAAAGGTTGGACGCGACGGTGGCGGCCCACAACAGCATTGCGAGCGAGAGCACACCTCGGACGACGGTCAGGATCGAGACTCTGAGGCCGCCCACAACGACGGCGACGCTATCGAGGAAATCCAGCGTCGGGCCGAGCAGATGCATGATGTTGAGTGCCGCCACTAGCCAGGCGAGCACCGCGATCAGCCGCGCCAGCGCGGCGTAAGGGACGAGAGCCGCAGCCAGGCGGATTACCAACCAGGCAACCAGCAGGCTGACCGCGGTCTGGGTGACGAGGTCGGGCCAGCCGGCTCGCTCGGCGACCACGACGGAGATCCACAGCCCAATGGCCCACGCCGTCGGCGTGATCAACGGCACCAACCGGTCCGTCACCCATGACCGGTGATGCACAATCCAGTCGAGATGATGACCCTCCGGCACCCGTTCGATCCAGGCTGCGGCCCAGCGCCGTATCGGCCGGCACACCACCCAGGCGACGACGCCCGTCAAGATCACGGCCGGGATTTGGACGAGGTTCGCAAAAACGAGAATTTCATCGAGCAGGTGCCTCTCGAGGTGCTC
Organism: Alphaproteobacteria bacterium; assembly: GCA_019237135.1. GTDB lineage: Bacteria > Pseudomonadota > Alphaproteobacteria > ATCC43930 > CGMCC-115725 > AP-15. The sequence goes on along the minus strand of JAFAHQ010000248.1, from coordinate 6,390 downwards.
GAAGTAAGTCATCACGTTCTGCCAGATCGAGAGCGCCTCGATTTCAGCCTCCCAAGCCCCGAGGGTTCAGCCGCCAAAAGCGACCCAGGATGGCAAAGCGAATACGGGAATTCAATGTCGAGGCTTCGACGGCGGCGTGTTTCCTTTATCGGCGTTTTGGCGCAGGGTTGCGGAAGCCGGGAGGACGCAGAAATGGAGAAAATCCTTGAGGCGGGGGCACCGACGCGGCGTGGCGGGTTCCAGCTGCCCGCCGCTACCGCTCTCGCGGCGCTCGGCGTCGTCTACGGCGATATCGGCACCAGCCCGCTCTATGCGTTCAAGCAGGCCGCTGACGCGGGTGGAACGCTGTCGCCTGAGACCATCATGGGCATCGTGTCGGTGATCCTCTGGTCGCTGATCGTGATCGTCTCCTTCAAATACGCGATTCTGATCATGCGCGCAGATAACCATCGCGAAGGCGGGATCGTGGCGCTACTGGCGCTTCTCGATGTCCGCCACGCGCCGGCCGGAAGTTGGCGCGCGTCCCTGCTGATCGTCGGGCTTATCGGCGCCGCGCTGCTCTACGGGGATGGCGTCATCACCCCGGCAATCTCGGTGCTCAGCGCCGTCGAAGGCCTCAAGCTCGACGCGCCGCAGCTCGCCCCTGTCGTCGTTCCGATCAGCATCGCGATCCTGGTTGGCCTGTTTCTGGTTCAACGCAAGGGAACAACATTCATCGGCAACATGTTTGGGCCGGTGATGCTGATATGGTTCATCGTGATCGGCCTGCTCGGCTTGCGTGGCATCATTGGGGCACCCGGCATTCTGAGCGCGATCAGCCCGCATCATGCGCTGATCTATCTGCTTCACGCGGGACCGGGCATCGGTTTTGCCGTGCTCGGCGCCGCCTTCCTCGCGCTCACCGGGGCTGAAGCGATGTACGCGGATATGGGCCATTTCGGCTGCCTGCCGATCCGCCTCGGCTGGTTCGGTGTCGTCTTTCCCGCTCTCTTACTCAATTACTTCGGGCAGGGAGCCTTGCTGCTCTCCCAACCTGACGCCATCGCGAACCCATTTTATCTGCTTGCTCCAGGGTGGCTCCATTATCCGATGGTGGCTTTCGCGACGATGGCCACGATCATCGCCTCGCAGGCCATCATTTCCGGCGCATACTCGCTTACCCAGCAGGCGATCCAGCTGGGCTTTCTGCCCCGGATGCGCGTGCTCCATACCGCCAGCCGGGAAAAGGGGCAGATCTACATGCCGCTGGTCAACTGGCTGCTCGCCGCCGGGACACTCGGGGCGGTCGTTATGTTCGGCTCCGCGGACGCGCTCGGCGGCGCCTACGGCATCGCCGTCTCGATGCTGATGGCGGTCACCACGGTCCTAGGCGCTCTCGTCGCGCTGCAATGGGGTTACAAGCCGTTCCTCGTCGCGGCAGTGAACGGATCTCTCTTGATTGTCGAGCTGGTCTTTGTCGCGGCGAACGCGACAAAGCTGCTCGCGGGCGGCTGGTTCCCGCTGCTGATGGCCTGTGTTGTCGCGTTCCTGATGCTGACCTGGCGAACGGGATATCGCCTGCTCGAGCAGCAGCGCTCGCGCATGCGCCAGCGCGAGGATGAATTCACTGATTGGGTTCTCGAAAGCCGCCCGATCCGATTGCCCGGGGCGGCGGCGATCTTCACCGCCGGAAGCTCTGGCATCCCACTCGCGCTGACACACCATCTCAGGCACAACCGCGTGTTGCACGAGCGCATGCTCCTCGTCTCGACGACGACGACGGACGCGCCGCGAGTGGATCCCGCAGAGCGGGTCAAGCTGATCCCGGTCGGCGCCGGCATCACGCGAGTGGTGCTGCACTTCGGATTTATGGAGCATCCCAATATCATGGACGGGCTGGTACTCGCCTGCCGCGACCCTGCTTTGCGTGGCATCGACGCCAGGAAGATCACCTTCTATTCGCGTCGGGTCATGGTTATCGCCAACGGCAAGGTGCCCGGGATGGCTGTCTGGCGCGAGCGGCTCTTCGCGGCAATGCACCTCAACGCCAACCTGCCGGCCGCCTATTTCGGTGTTCCGACCGAGCAGGTCGTGGAAGTTGGTCTCGAAGTCGAGATCTGAGCCGTCACGCGCCCTCGGCCTCGCCATCTCCACGACAAGATTAAAGCCTATGTTGGAGAGAGGCTGAGGGAGCAGAAATCCTCGGCCGGCGTTCCCTGCCAACCTCCCTTTTGGCGTCAACACGATGTCAAAGCCTCCCTCAGGTGGCGTCAAAGCCTCCCTGAGAGCAGCGTCAAAGCGGTGTCTGAAATGAGGCATAAGGGATTGATATAAAACATGGTTTAGGAAGCAGGGTCGGGGCTTTGACAAAAATTTCTCCCTGTTCTCAGGGAGACCGCCGAGCGGCGGCATACCGTTGGACAGGCACTGGCCGGCCATGGCAAATTTGATCCGGACGCGATCTCTGGCTCGACAGGAGGTACCCCGATGAAGCTGCTTCGCTACGGACCCGCGGGCCAGGAAAAGCCGGGCCTGCTCGATCGCAACGGCAGGATCCGCGACCTCTCCAGTGCCGTCCGCGACATCGACGGGGAGGCGCTGGCACCGGCCTCGCTCGACCGGCTGCGCCGGCTCGATCCGGCTAACCTGCCGCTGGTTCCCGACACGCCGCGTCTCGGGCCGTGCGTCGGTTCGGTGCCCAAGATCGTGGCGATCGGTCTCAATTACCGGCTGCACGCGCAGGAGGCAGGTGCCGCGATCCCCTCCGAGCCGATCTTTTTCATGAAGGCGACGTCGTCAATTTGCGGGCCGAACGATGACGTCATCATTCCAAAGAACTCGCAAAAGACCGATTACGAGGTCGAGCTCGGCATCGTCATCGGCAGCCTCGCCCGACACGTCGCCAAATCCGACGTCGGCAAGCATGTCGCCGGCTATTGCGTCGTCAACGACGTCTCCGAGCGTGAATTTCAGATCGAGCGCGGCGGGCAGTGGACCAAGGGCAAGAGTGCCGACACCTTCTGTCCGATCGGCCCGTGGTTGGTCACCGCCGACGCAGTCCCCGATCCCGGCAAGCTTGCGCTGTGGACCGAGGTCAACGGCGAGCGGCGTCAGAACAGCAATACCGGCGACCTGATCTTCGGCGTCGACGAGATCGTCAGCTATGTCAGCCAATTCATGACCCTGTTGCCGGGCGACGTGATCCCGACTGGGACGCCGTCGGGTGTCGGCATGGGCTTCAAGCCGCCGAAATTTCTGAAGCCGGGAGACCGGATGCGGCTTTCGGTCGAGGGCTTGGGCGAGCAGAACCAGCGCCTGATAGCCTATAGCGGATAACGCCGCGATCGGCGTTTCTCAGCGATCACCGCGGCCTCAGCGGCGGCTGTGGTGGAGCAGCGTGGGATTGATAGAATCCTGAATGTGAGCGCTAGCGCGGTGCGACGTTTTTACGCTATGATTCGGTATTCCATGCGCTCGCCGCATTCTATCGCGCATTTAGGGGAGCTATGTACGAACGCCGCCCGGGCTTCTTTCGCGAGGATACCCCCCCAGGCCATCGCGTCGAAGCCAAAGTCAAATGGTTCAATGCCAGCAAGGGTTTTGGATTCGTCACCCTCGCCGACGGATCGCAAGACGCGTTCCTGCCGATGGCGGTCCTGCGCCGCGCCGGCTATGAGGACGTGCGCGAAGGCGCCTCGATCACCTGCGAGATCAGCGCCGGTGCGAAAGGCCCGTTGGTGACCAATGTCTTGAACGTCGATAACAGCACGGCGGTAGTGTCGCAGGGCGGAGCTGGCGAGATGGATCGCCGCGGACCCCGCCCCTCCACGACGATGGAGGGAGCGGTCAAATGGTTCGAGGCCGAAAAAGGCTACGGGTTCATCTCTCCCGACGGCGGTGGCAAGGACGTGTTCATCCACATCACTGCCTTGCGCCGCAGCGGCGTCAATGCGCTGGGTCCCGGCCAACGGGTCAGGGTCGAAGTCGTGGACGGTAAGAAGGGCCTCGAGGCCGATCGCGTCACCTTGATTTGAGGGGGTGTACCGCAACGGCGGCGAAAAAGGGCGGAACCCGCCCTCGCCGCGGGACATTGCGATCGAATGCGGAACGGCGCGGCGGCTTCGCGATCGAGGATGATCTAGCATCCCCGGCATTCAATTGTTAGCTTAACCAACGCGTCCGGAACCAGCCGGCTCCGGGGACGATGCGCCGGCCTTCTGCGCCGGTCCTATCGATCACAACGAGATCGAGACGATGGATTTGCATGATACGATCCGGACCTATCGCCTGTTTTCAGGTTCCTACGACATTGTTTTCGGTCCGGTGTTCCATCCCGGGCGCAAGGACGCCGTGCGCATCGCGAATGATCGACCGGGACAGCGGATTCTCGAAGTCGGTGTCGGTACCGGGCTGTCGCTGCCTCATTTCCGGCCCGATTCGCGGGTGACCGGGATCGATGTCTCGACCGAGATGCTGGCGAAAGCACAACGCCGGGCCAGGCGGCTCGGCCTGGCCCATGTCGAGGGCCTGCATGTGATGGACGCCGAGAACCTTGAGTTTCCGGACAGCTCCTTCGATGCGGTGTTGGCACTCTATGTCGCCTCGGTTGTGCCCAACCCGGCGCGCTTCGCCGCGGAAATGCGCCGCGTTTGCATACCCGGCGGCACGATCGTTGTCGTCAATCATTTCACCAGCGACAACCCGATCATGCGTCTGCTGGAAAAACGTCTGGCCCGGATCGCCCGCCACATCGGCTTTCATTCCGATTTCCCGTTCGATGCGTTTTGTCGCGACAGCCGGCTCTCGATCCGCGAGGTAAAGCGGAGCAACCTGTTCGGCTATTGGAAGCTGTTACGCTGCGTCAACGAAAAGCCGGCGTCTCGCCCGGAGTGAGGAGGTTTTCGGCCTTCCGCCACAGGCGGATTTCACACAGCAGCGCCTCGACCGCGGCGCAGGCAAAGCCGAGTGATGCCTCGTCGACGAGCCGGCCGCCCCGGATCTTGTCGGCGGCCGCGGTGATCAACACCTCGCGCGCCAGAGTGACGCGCGCCAACATCGAGTCGAGTGCCACTCGCATGTGCTCCAAACAACGGGCACCGCCGAGGGGCCCGCGCGAAGTCGCCATGATCGCCACCGGCTTGTACGCCATCACCGACGTGAAGGCAGGGCGCGAGGCCCAGTCGAGCGCGTTCTTCAAGACCCCGGGAATACTGTGGTTGAATTCCGGCGCGCAGAGAACGAGACCGTCGCTTGCGGCGATAGCGGCGAGCAGCGCTTTGACTGGCGCGGGACGGTTTTCGCCCTCGAAGTCCTGGTTGTAGGCCGGGATCGGCTGCAGATCGTAGATTCTGAGATCGGCGTGATCCTCGAATTTTTCGCGCAAGGTCTCGAGCACCGCGTTGGAATAGGAGCCGGTGCGCAGGCTGCCGGACATTCCGAGCAGGCGGGCCGGCGTTGACTCTGACATCCGGGGCTCGTCTCCATTGCGCGGCGATGGCGGCTCCTCATAGCTAAAGCCGCTCGTCAATGGCAACCTTCTCGCGCAGGATGAAGCATGAGTTTGCGTCCCTCGCGGCGGGGGCTCGTCCCCCCTTTCATCGCCATGGATGTCCTGCGGGCCGCCAACGAGCGGCAGGCTACCGGCGCCGGAATCATCCATCTCGAAGTCGGCCAACCGGGAAGCGCGGCGCCCGAGCCGGTGCTCGAAGCCGCGCGGCGGGCGCTGGCCAGCGAGCCGATCGGCTACACCGACGCGCTCGGGATCACGCCGCTACGGCGGGCGATCGCCGCACATTACCAGGCTCAATACGGGATCGCCGTCGACCCCGCCGAAGTCGTAGTGACCACGGGCTCGTCTGCCGCCTTTCTGCTCGCCTTTCTTGCCGCGTTCGAGGCCGGCGACCGGGTGGGGCTCGCGATCCCCGGTTATCCGGCCTACCGCAACATTCTCTCGGCTGTCGGGATCGAGCCGGTGCTTATCGCGGTTGGCGAGAACGCCCATTACCAGCCAACACCAGAGCTCCTTGCCGATGTGGGCAGGCTCGACGGGCTGATTGTCGCGAGCCCGGCCAATCCCACGGGAACGATGATCAGCGCTACCGAGCTGGCCCGGCTGACCGCCTACTGCCGCGACCGTGGTATCCGGCTGGTTTCGGATGAGATCTACCACGGGATCACCTACGATACCGCCGCGGCGACGGCGCGCGCCTACGGGCGCGAGGCGGTCATCGTCAACTCATTTTCAAAATATTACAGCATGACCGGGTGGCGGCTCGGTTGGATGCTGGTTCCACCGGACCTCGCACGCTCGGTCGAGTGCCTGGCCCAGAATTTCTACATTTCGCCGCCGGCACTGTCGCAAATCGCAGCGCTCCCGGTGTTCGGGTGTCGGGTGGAGCTCGACGGTCATGT
>JAFAHQ010000025.1 GCA_019237135.1 Alphaproteobacteria bacterium | reverse complement strand
CGGTTCTACACGGTCAACGGCGCCGGGATCGGCGTCAAGCCGGTGCGGCCGGGTGGACCGCCGCTCTATATCGCCGGACAGGCGGACGTGTCGGTGAAGCGCGCGGCGCGGATTGGCGACGCGTGGCTCATCGTGAACACCAGCGGGCTCGGCAAGGTGACGGCGCTAATGCAGACCTATCAGGCGGCACTGAAGGAATATGGCCGGACACCGATCGAGTTGCCGATCACCGTCGAATGCTATGTCGGCGCACCACATGCGACGGCGCACGAGGAGTGCCGCGCGCCGCTCGAATACAAATACAACGCCTATGCGGCATGGGGGCTGCCGAATAGCAGCACGCAGAGTTCGTTCGAGGATTTTGCCCGTGACCGATTTATCATTGGCGACAAAGGGTCGGTGAAGGAAGAGATCGAGCGGTATCGCGAGCTTCTGGGTGTCGATCACTTCATCATGCGCTGCCAGTGGCCGGGGCTGCCGCAGGAGCGGGTGCTGAGCTCGATCCAGAGACTGGGCGAGATTTTCGCGTCATAGGGATTCGGTCGGAGCGAGGTACGGCTTTTTCGCCGCTAAATGACACCGCTCTCCGTGAGCTCGGCTATCTCCTCCGGCGTCAGTCCGAGCCAGCCGCTGTAGATGTCGGCGTTGTGCTGGCCGAGCTTGGGACTTGGTGTGGTCGCCACCCTGGCCGCGTCGTGAAAGCGCAATGGCGATGTCGGGACGACGATGCGGCCGATCTCGTCGTGCTCGATCCATTCGAGCATTCCGCGCTGGTGCATGTGCGGGTCGTGCATAACCTCACTTACATCCCGCACCGGTGCGCAGGGGATCCGGTGCCGCTGGGTGATCGCGAACACCTCCATTTTGCCCAGGGTCTGGGTCCACGCGCCGACGAGAGCGTCGGTCTCATCGATATGCGCGACACGGTCGGCATTGGTCTTGAAACGCGGGTCGTCGCGCAGGTCTTCACGGTCCATCGCGGTCAGCAAATGGCGCCAATGCTCCTCGACCGCGACATTGATCGCGACATAGCCGTCACTGGTTGGGTAGACGCCGAGCGGCGAGCGGGCATGGCTGCGATTGCCGGTACGTGGTGGAACCCTGCCCGACTGCCAATAAGCCTCGAGATGCGAGGTGAGCGTGGCGTAGGCGGACTCCTGCATCGCGACTTCGACCAGCCGGCCCCTTCCGGTGCGCTCGCGTTCGAACAGCGCCGTGGTCACCGCAGCATAGAGGTGGATGCCGGCGAGAAAATCGACAACGGCCGGCCCGGCTTTGACCGGTGGGTCACCGGCAAAACCGGTTGTGCTGATCAGGCCTGAGACCGCCTGGATCGTCAGATCCATTGCCAGATTGTCACGATCCGGCCCGCTGAGGCCAAAGCCCGAGCCGGACGCGTAGACAAGTCGTGGGTTGACCCGGCTCAGCTCCGCCCAGCCGACGCCGAGCCGGTCCATCGTCCCCGGTGAGAAATTCTCGAGCAGCACATCGGCGCGCCGGGCCATCGCGAACAGCAACGCCCGGCCGCGCTCCTGCTTCAAATTGAGGGTAATCGCGCGTTTGTTTGAGTTGAGCATCGCGATCGGGAAGGTCGTGCTCTTTCCCGGCGGAGCGCGCCGGCGCAAAGGTTCCCCGTGCGGTGGCTCGATCTTGATGACGTCGGCGCCGGCCTTCGCCATCAATAGCGTCGCATAAGGCCCCTGAAAGACCTGACCGAAATCAAGGACGACGATACCGGCAAGTGGCAGGCTGGATGGGTTGGACACGCTGAAGCCCCGTAGAGCCGATGCTCAGTTCCCAACTATTTAATGTAATTGGCGTCCCCAAGGGGATTCGAACCCCTGTTACCGCCGTGAAAGGGCGATGTCCTAGGCCTCTAGACGATGGGGACGCAGCGCCGGGCCGATGGATCTAGAGTGGCGGACGGAATAAATCAACTGGGTGCTCGGGTGACGGGGTCGATCCTTCACGCCGCACTGCGGCGCTTGCCCGGCTTTGGCCAGCGCATTTCGACGAGCGGCAGGACCTCTTCGATCAGCCGCCGCGTCTGCGCTAGCATCTCCTCGTCGCCGCGGGCGGCCGGGCGCAGGATGAATTTGGAGATCCCGACAGCGACATACGCAGCGATCCGCTCGACGATCGTCCTCGCATCGCCGATCGCGAAATAGTGCCTCGGTTCACGCCCGGTACGCTTGCGGTAAGCTTCGAACAAGCGGGCGAGACCGGGATCGTCGGGCTGGCCGAAACGGAATGGGATGCCGGCGCCGTAATGATCGTCGTCAATCGCCCTTCCCTCGGCGACGGCCGCGGCACGGATGCCGGAGATAATCGGCGTGACCTGGGCGGCGGTTTCGGCACCTGCCTGCCAGCCAGTACCAAACCTCGCGGTGCGTCGGATCGCTGCCTCCGACGAGCCGCCGATCCACATCGGCAGATCGGGCTGCACCGGCTTTGGCGCGATCGACGCCCCGGTCAGGTGATAGTGGACCCCCTCGAAATCGACCTCATCCTCACGCCATAGCCGGCGGATGATTTCGAGCCCCTCGTCGGTCTTACGGCCGCGCGTCTTGGTGTCGAGGTTCAGGGTTCGCCACTCGGGGGCAAGCGGGCTGCCGATGCCGAAGGCGGGCAACAGGCGTCCTTCGGACAGCACGTCGATCGTAGCGCACTGCTTGGCCAGCAACACCGGGTCGCGAAACGCCAAGGACAGCACATTAACGCCGAATTTGAGCCGGCGCGTGCGCCCGGCAAGCGCCGCCATCACGCTCATGCATTCGAGGATCGGCTCGCGGCTGACCATTCGGTCGGTCTGCCACAGCGAATCGATGCCGCCCGCCTCGCACAGATCGACCCAGCGCCAAAATCCGGCGACGCTGGTGAATGGGAACTCCATTAGGCCCAACCCAATTGCGACATTCCTCGGCATCTAACCCTCCTCGTCGGCATCGCGCAGGTTAGCGCACCGAGGTTCAGAAGTCTTGCATTGGTCTGGCGGGTTGTGGCCCGATCCCGGCGTCACGAGGGAACCAGTGGAGGGCGGCGATGCGGGTATTCGCGACCTTGCCGCAGGAGAATCTGCGCAAGGTCCGGTCGACGGCCCAGGCGATCGAGGCGGATGGCTATGACGGTGTCGTCGCGATGGAGAACAAGCACGACCCGTTTTTGGCATTAGCCGTGGCCGGAACCGCGACCGAGCGTATCGAATTGCATACGGGTGTGGCGATCGCCTTCGCCCGCACGCCGATGGTGGTTGCCAATGTCGGCTGGGACCTGGCCGGGTCGACCGGGGGAAGGTTCGTGGTCGGCCTCGGCTCACAGGTCAGAGCGCACAACGAGCGGCGCTTTTCGGTAACCTGGACGCCGCCGGCGCCGCGCATGCGCGAGTATGTGCAAGTGCTCCGCGCGATTTGGCGGTGCTGGAAGACAGGCGAAAAGCCGGCCCTCGAAGGGGAGCATTATCGTTTCACATTGATGACCCCCAACTTCGTGCCCGAGCCGATCGACGCGCCGCCGCCGGCGGTCATGATCGCCGCAGTCGGTCCAGCGATGCTCAAAGTCGCGGCCGAGGAATGCGACGGCGTCAAATTGCACGGCTTCTGCACTCGTAAATATCTAACCGATAAGATCGTGCCACGCATCGTGGCCGGTCTTACCAAAACCGGCCGTGAACGCTCGCAGTACGAAATTTCAGGCGGCGGATTTCTCGCTACGGGACCCGATGACGAGTCGGTTGCGCACCGTTTCGAATGGGTGCGCCAACGCGTCGCCTTCTACGGCTCGACACCGGCCTACTACCCGGTACTCGCGATCCATGGCCTGGAGGATCTCGGCCACAAGCTCAACGCACTGACCCGGCAAGGGCGATGGAGCGAGATGGCGCGGGAGGTGCCGGACGATATCGCCCATCTCTTCGCCGCAGTGGGCCGACACGATCAGATCGTCGCGGCAATCGACCAGCGCTTCGGCGGGCTCGTGGACGCACTAACCCTTCGGGGCGACGGCGCCAGCGAGGTGCCGCCTGATCTCCTCCAGGATATCCGGCGCCTCCCCCACCTTTTTCGAGGTTTCGCGCGGCAAGATTGAGAAGCGGCGGCATCAGCCAAACATTTGCATCGAACCATCGAGTGCCATTAGGCCGGTTTCGATCGTGAGTTTGGGGTGACGTTTGCCGACCGCTTTGCGGAATTCCGCGAGCGCCTTACGGTGCGTCTCGGTCTCGATCGCCCGATCGGCGATGCTCGAGGCGCCAAAAGCGATCCGCCCGGCGCCGCAATCCCGATGATCGATCGCGATCAGCCTCGTGACACGGTGCAGCTCCACCGAAGCGGCGAGATCGTCCCAAAACGCCGGTCGCCAAGTCTTGAACCTTGTCGCCACGATGGCGATCGCGGCGCCGGCAATGACGAACTAACTGTATTGGCCGGTCAAACCGCGTTGATCCATGTATGTGTAGACCGGAGCGACCATACCCGGATCGATGCAGGAGAGCAGGATCGCCTAATAATCACCTTCGGCGGCCGAGGTCGTGTCGGGTGACGACGCCGCCAAGAGCCCGGCGCTCGCCGCCAACTGCAAGAAGCGGCGCGGTCCAAGCGGCGCCTGGGCGAGCGCTACGCGGACGCGCTTGGCTCCCGCACCATCGAGACCGAGATTTGACGGATCCTTCCAGTCATTCTGGCCTCCTAACCCCGTGTAGCCCCCCTCTTTTCGGCATAAGATTGATTAGGCTGCAGCAAGGTTAATAATGCCTCCGCGAGTAAAGTCCCGCCGTTTGACCATCGTAACCGTCCTTTGCTATAGGAGCCCGCCGGTCGAGTAAGGGTGATTAGGATGTCATTGCGAGACAAATACCTTGGAATCCTGTCCGGGATCGCACCTGTTGGGGCGGCTGGCATCGCGCTGTTGCTCGGCTCGACGATGCCGAGCGCAGCCACCCGGTATTCGACAAGCGCTGAGCCGTTGGCTGCAGGCTTGGCGAGTGTCGGCGACCGGCTCGCCGCCATTCGCGAGGCGGTCTCCGATGTTGCTAAACGGGATAGGACGTCGGCGCGATCGGAGGAAGACGAGTTTCAACTTGCCTGGGGCAATTGGTGGCGCAACTGGGGCTGGCGGCCCCGCGGCTGGGGTTGGCCCAACTGGAACAATTGGCGCAATTGGCACCCTTGGAATAATTGGTGGCGCAACTGGTAGGCCGGTCAACATGGGTCGAACGGCGAGCCGCCTCATGCCGAGAATAGAGCTGCTGGTCGTCCAGCCCACCCCCTTCTGCAACATCGATTGTCGTTATTGTTATCTTCCGGATCGGAACTCGAAGGCAGTTGTCGCGCGAAAAACTCTGCACAATCTCTTTTACCAGGTTTTCGCATCGGGCTGGGTCGGCGATTGCCTTTCGGTCGTCTGGCATGCCGGCGAGCCAATGGTTTTGCCAATCGACTTCTATCGCGATGCGTTCCGCATGATCGATCGGTTGAAGCCCGCCGAGGTCGCAGTGGCGCATTCGTTTCAGACCAACGGGACCCTGATCGACGAGGCTTGGTGCGCCTTCTTCGCCAGCCAGCGGGTGGGGATCGGGGTCAGCATCGACGGCCCCAAACGGTTTCACGACCGGCATCGGCTGACTCGCGCAGGCCGAGGCACCTTCGACAGGACAATCGCTGGCATCCGGCTGTTACGCCGGCACGAGGTTCCGTTCCATGTCATCTCGGTGCTGTCGCCGGCCAGCATGGCGGCACCCGATGAGATGTTCGATTTCTATGTCGAGGAAGGGATCGAGCAGGTGTGCTTCAACGTCGAGGAATCCGAGGGCGACCACGTGTCCCAATCTTTTCGAGAAGCGGGAATCGAGGCCACCTATTATCGGTTTCTGAGCGAATTCTGGCGGTTGGCGGCCGCCGCGCCGGGAAAGATCACTTTCATACGTGAAATAGAGCACGCAATACAGCAGATTATTCGTCCCTCGGATGCTCCATTCTGCAATCAGTTAGTCGAGCCCTTCGCCATCACCAGCATGGATTGGGCCGGCAACATCTCGACTTTTTCGCCTGAGCTGCTCGGTTTGAAGAACTCTGCTTATGAAAATTTTCTTCTCGGAAACATCAATCGCGATCTCCTCGTCGATTTATCGCGTCGGCCCAATTTCACCAGGATGCTTTCGGACATCCAGGCGGGGGTCGAGATGTGCCGGGAACGTTGTGAATATTTTAGCGTGTGCGGCGGCGGCGAGCCGGTCAACAAGCTCGCAGAAAACGGCAGCTTTGTCAGTAGCGAGACGACGTATTGCCGTCTGACCAAGATGCGGGCGACCGATCTCGTGCTCGATGCGCTGGAACGAGTGCGGCCGAGTGAGGCCCTCCGGGAGAGCGCATTTTGCGGATGAATTCAGTCGACTTCGGAGAACAGGATGAATGAGACATTCCGCCGGTTGGGCGCGCTCGCCGTCACCGCCACGATGCAAGCTAGCTTGGTCGGACCCGTTCTCGCTCAGGGCACCCCGCCACGGCCTAGCGTCGGGGGGCCGCCGCCGCAATACGCCGCTCCCGGGCCGGAGCCGTCGGCGACCCCCGCCGTGGGGCCTGAATCTGTGGCGGAATCCGAGCTGCCGGTGCTTTACGTCACCGGTGTCGAAGTCTTGCGCACCAGCGCCGACCCCAGACTCGATATCGTGCGAGTGACCGGGTTGGCGAGCTCCCAGGGCTGGAGTGCTCCCGAATTGGTTCCGACATTTGCCGGCAAGCCTCTGGATGACGTTCTTGATCTGCAACTGATCGCGACCTCTCCGCTGCAATCTCAGGCGGCGGATGGCTTTGTCCCGATCGGCGCCGTCTTCACGCTCGAACAAGACCATCCGTTCAAAGGTGTGCGCGTTCGCGCTTCGGAGAACACGATCGAGGTCAAGCCGATTCCCGGCTTGAAGCAGGCGGATATCACCGTCGACAGCTGCAAGGACTGCATCGGCAAGAAATTCGCCGAGCGCGGCCAGGCACCAGGCGGACAAGCCGGTGTCGTGCGCCAGGAGGACCTCCCCAAGGTATTGCGTTGGATCGTACCATCGCGCGGCATCAGGGGCATCACACACAATCCGAACCGACTCAATCTCATCCTCGGTGACGACAACACAATCGTTCAAGCCTACTGGGAGTAGCTCGGAACGGCCACTTAACCGGGATGATGATGAGACGAACGACTGGAGATCGGCGCGGCCATCCCTGCCTGGGCGGCATTGCCCTTGGGTTAGCCTTGTCCCTGACCTTCGGGGTTGATACGGCCGACAACAGCGCAGCTGCCCAAGCGAACCGACCGCCGATGGTCGAAAAGTCGATGCCGATCGGGCTGCTCGAGCGCGGCAAAGCCGCGGCGCTCGACTGGGTGGCGTATGCCGTCGAAGGAGCTGAGTCCAATCACGGGGCCGATCCCCATATGTGGGGGCCAGACCCGAGCGGGCCGCAGGGTCCAATGCAAGTCTCTGCGGCGGCAGCCGATGATGTCGGCGGTGGCGACCGCTTTGACACGGAGCAGAACCGCTCGCTCGGCCGCGCCTATCTCGCGCAGATGTACCGGCGCTACGGCAGCTGGCCCGACGCGGTCGCTGCGTACAACTGGGGCCCGAGCCGCATGGATTCCTGGATCAGCGGCGGTCGCCCGTTCGACAAATTTCCGCCCGCTGTCGAGCGCTACCGCATCCGCGTCCTCTCCGGCTCCGTCCTTGTCACGCCAGGGTCCGCGATCGTTCATGCGCAGCCCCGACGGCCGACGGCCGATCCCCATAACGGGCGTGCCGCTGTAGAGCGGCTGTACACCGAAATTATGCGGGCGAGCGAGCTCGGCGCTCGATGAGCCGCCTAGGCGACGTGGCGTGGCGCTACGCGCCTCGATAGCCCCCGTACCATCGGGCCGGCTGTTCCGTATCAAAAGGCGGTTCGGCGGAGATCGAAACCGAACATACCACCACGGGACCGGATGAGAAGTCGGGCCGCGATCGGCTCCATTAGTTTTGATTTTACTTACCCTAAACCAGAACCGATGAAGCGGTTCGGTCGTTAGCTGGCTGGAGGCGCGGCTCAGCTGCCCGGGACCGCCTTTAGGCTCTGTTAGCTATCAGTCAACTAAAGTGCCCTCGACTTCACGTATCAGGTTGCATGCGCGTTATCGCGGCGAAAATCGTAGTCTTGGTGGTCTTCGTGGCCGTGCTGGTATGTGCACGTCCGATATTGGCTAGCCCCACGTTGTTCGAACTTGGCATAGCGCAACTCGTCGATCTGATGGCTCAAGGCTGTGGACCTGGTTGGCACTGGAGCAACCGCCGAGGATGGAATTGGGGTCGTTGCGTCCTCGACTGGCGCCCGAGCTGGGAGGGACCAAGATCGACGCCCCGAGAATACAACCTATCTTGGCTTGGGCTTTCGTTTCGGGCTGCGCAATAGCCGCGCGGGGACTCTTCGAGGATTATATCGCCTGCGTTAGCAGTCATCGATTGGCTCAGTATCGCGGCGAGGCCCTCAAGGTGACCGGCAGCCGATTGGATCCCCAGGGTGTCATCATGACGAGTGAGATCGTTTGCCCAGAGGGCGGTCCGCCGATCAAAGTCGATTGGCGACTGGAAACGCGCGACGGGCTCTACAAGATCAGTGACGTCATTATCGACGGCGTCAGTATGGGGCATCAGAACGCTCCCAATTCGGATCGGTGATCGAGCGCTGCGGCGGACAAGTCGAGGGTCTCCTTGCGATGATGCGCAAAACGGCTGCCGGCGAGCGCGCCGAGCGCCGCCCTTCATCAAAGCAGCGGAAGTACTCTTCCGCTCTGCTGAACCAGCTCAGCTCTGCAGGATGTTCGCTGGTTGTGGCAAGCAAGCGATGCCACCATGCGAAAAATGAAGAGAGCGCCAGCGCAGGGCCTCCTTTGGGGGGCGCCGCACGCTCTCAGATTCTGCACAAGATGGTGCTGATAAATGTAACGATCTGAAACCGCATTGTTTCTCATTAAATTATGAGGAAATTACCATTTTCGAAAAAAACACAAAAAAAACAGCAGCTTAGATCTGCCTAAAATTTAAGCAGCCATGAAAAGTTCACAAAAGTTTTAAGAGCTGTTTAGACTTCGGCGGTGGAACGATGGTCTGTCCACAGGGTTACCCACCACTTCGGTGGATGGAGCATCCCGGCCGAGCCCCACTGCGCCGCCGCTGCCAGTGCGTATGGCATGTCTCGGGTCCTGCTGGACTGAAACAACCGCCGGCACACTCACTACACGTCGGCCCTTCAGCCCGCGGGATGACTTTCGAGCACTTTTTCCAGCAGGCGCAATAGCGCTTGATGCTGTGGATTTGCTTGGCCCGTTGCTGGGAAGTCTGCCGATATCGATCTCGCTCGTCTAACCAGGTTAGTCCCTTACGAACGAACTCGTTGCCGCTTGTGAGCAAAATTTATTGGCGACAAAGCGCAGATGATGCGATCATGTACGCGCCATAATGGCTTGAACCCATTGGGTTCGTTGAGTTTGCACCCGCGCTGCGGGAAGATCCGGGCGGATGTGAATCGGCAGATTATCCAAAAAAAGCCCCTACGGCCGAGGGCGGAGCGTGTTCGAAATCGCCTGTTTGGTTCCGGCTTGTCCGGCTTAGGTAAAGCGATCGGGGCCGGGCTGCCCCGGCGCCAGCAGCGGTTATCAACCGGGTTGCTCCCGGCGATTGGGGACAGCGCCGATCTATATCTTGTGTCCGGCGCCGCCCCCGCTCCTCGTTTATCCTTCGAGAGCAGCCGCGTTCATGCCAAAGGTCTCGCCAAATTTCGCGGTCGCCCGCGCCATGGCCGAAGCCAAGTATATTGACGCAGGCCCGCGCTTTTCTGTGCGGGCGGCTACTCTCAATGTGACGCAACAGAAGCTATCACACCTCAATATTGAGAGCAACACCCCTCGGTTCCCATAACGAGAGCAGCACTTATCCGACAGCAATTGGGCCGAGGCGGGTGGGCATGACCACGGCGGAAATACTGTCGACGGCTTCGACTATTGC
>JAFAHQ010000140.1 GCA_019237135.1 Alphaproteobacteria bacterium | reverse complement strand
GATGCGATCGCTTCGGCCCCAGATGACCAATGTCGGTACCCGCACCCGGTGCAGCCATTTGCGAAGGCCGGGATCGTGCATGTAAGGGCGCCATCCGTAGAGCACCGTCGCCGCTCGGTCGCTCGCGATCGATGCAGCCTCGGCATCGTCCAGCCTGCTGTAATCTGGAGCGGCGCGTTCCGGAGCAAAAAATGTCCGACGCAGAACCTCGTCGATAGGAAGCGCATAGATATCGGCGATGTCACGCTGCTCGCGCCCGCCGAACTTGACGCCGAGCGTGTCGATCAGCGCGAGGTGGCCGATCCGTTCAACCGAGCGAACGCACATTTCGAGCGCGATCCAGCCGCCGAAGGAAGAGCCGACGAGCACAATGTCGCTTAGGTCCTGCTGCTCGAGGAGGTCGAGATAGAGATACGCGAGATCGTGGACGGAGCGGAACTCGTCGGGCCGCTGGGACCCGCCAAACCCGGGGTGGCGCGGGATCAGAACTCGCCAGCGCTGCCCGAGCCTCTCCAAAAAGCCTCGGTTTTGCGCGAAGTAGTCGCCCCCATGAAGAAACAGCAGCGGCCCGCCTTCCCCCGCCGTTGATACCTCGAGCGAGACGTCGCCGATCTGGATGCGCTCCATATCCGTCCTCTTTGTGTGCGCAACGAACTATCGTGATCCGGCGGCAGATGCTTGCGGAGATTTATTCCCTGCTGCGGCACTTTGTCCTAAGCTGATGTCCTATGGCGGTCGCTCCGGCGACCGCGTTAAGGTCATGCGAGGCCCCCGATGAATGTCGAAACAATCCTGCACAACAAGGGACGTGCGGTGGCGACCATCCGGCCCGACGACACGGTTGGCGCGGCAGTCGACGCGCTTGTCTCCCGAAATATCGGCGCGCTGGTCGCCAGCGAAGACGGCGAGAGGGTCGATGGGATAATCTCCGAGCGCGACATTGTCCATGCGCTCGCCCATCATGGCTCCGGTGTCTTGTCACTGACCGTCGCGCAGGTGATGACGCGGCAGGTAGTCACGTGCGACCCGACCGAGAGCGTCAGCGAACTGATGGCCGAGATGACCAACCGCCGCATCCGCCACTTTCCGGTCGTCCGGAACGGGCGGCTCTGCGGCATCGTTAGCATCGGTGATGTGGTCAAGAACCGGCTCGACGAAATCGAATACGAGGCGAAATCGCTGCGCTCGTTCATCGCGGGTGGGTGAGCCCTGGCGGCGAAGCTGAGCTGGGCCAGGAGGCCGCTGAAAGACTTCGCGCAGCACCATGCCGGATTACCAAATTTTCGAAGCCGGCGATGTCGTCCTGCAATCCGGACTGACTTATCGCGGGGCACGCCTCGCCTATAGGACCTATGGCACGCTCGACGCTAACAAGTCGAACGTCATTGTCTATCCGACCTCCTATGGAGCGCAGCATTACGACCTCGAATGGGCGATCGGCGAAGGCCGAGCCCTCGATCCGACAAGGTACTTCGTCCTCATCCCGAACATGTTCGGGAACGGACTCTCGTCCTCGCCGAGCAACACGCCAGCGCCGGTCGATCGCGCGCGCTACCCACATTTCACGATGACCGACAATGTGCAAGTTCAGCAGCGGCTGGTGCAGGAGGTTTTCGGCGTCGAGCGGGTGAGGCTCGTCTATGGCTTCTCGATGGGCGCACAACAGGCGTTCCATTGGGCCGCGCTGTTCCCCGATCGGGTCGAGCGCATTGCGCCGATCTGCGGCTCGGCAAAGACCTCGCCGCACAATTTTGTCTTTCTCGAGGGGGTCAAGGCGGCGTTGACGGCCGATCCGGCCTGGCAAGACGGCTGGTTTGCGACACCGCCGACACGCGGCTTCCAGGCGATGGGGCGTGTCTACGCCGGCTGGGGCTTGAGCCAGGCCTTTTACCGCGAGGAAGAATGGCGCAAGCTTGGCTATTCCTCGCTCGAGGACTTCCTCGTCGGCAATTGGGAGGGCGGGTTTCGGCGGCGCGACGCCAATGATCTGCTCGCGATGCTGTGGACCTGGCAGCACGCCGATATCAGCGCCAACGAGATTTATCGCGGTGATCTCGGCAAGGCGCTTGGCGCGATCACGGCCGACGCCATCGTCATGCCGTCAGAGACGGATCTCTACTTTACTGTCGAAGACAATCGGCGCGAAGTCGCCCTGATGCCAAAGGCCGAATTGCGGCCGATCCCGTCGAGCTGGGGCCATCGTGCCGGCAACCCGGCACAAAACGCAGAAGACGCCAAATTTATCGACATTGCGGTACGCGAGCTCCTGGCACGCTGAGCGTTTGTTGGGACAAGGAGAATGTCACCAAGGAGGGCAGTATCATGAATTCTGACAACGAAGGCGTCGCCGGCGTAGCGCGCGACAGCCTGGCGGAGGACGTTTCCAGCCTTCGCCGGGACATGGCGAAAATGCACGAGATCGTTTCGAATTTCATTTCGGAAGCGGGCGGACAGGCCGCGCGAACCGCGCGCAACGTCGGCCATACGGTCGCCTCGCAGATGGGGTCGACGGCCAGTGGTTTGGCAAACACCGGCGCGGATATGGCGTCATCGGCGACCGAGCAGTTCAAGACCTTTACCAACGAATTGGAGGGGATCGCCCGAAAAAACCCGTTCGGGGCCCTCGCCAGCGCCTTTGTTATCGGCATCGTAATCGGGCTGATCGTGCGCGGCCGCTGATGCTGCAAGCCGCATTGCGACTTCTGGGCGTGGACCTCAACCAGAAGCTCGCGGAGATCCGTGCGCACATCGACGAGATCAGGGCGAGAGCCATATCGGAGGTTACCGAGCAGGCCAAGGAAACCGGCCTGACCGTCGGCCTTGCCCTTATCGGAGCGGTTGCAGTTCTGTTGACGTTTATCGTAGCTCTTGCAGCTCTCTATCTCTTGGTGGACATGCACGAAGGCCCCTTCGCGGCGCTCGGCGCAGTCGGCTTGGTGACAGCATTGTTGGCGGCCCTGATGTTCGCGTTAGCCTTCCGGCGAGGCCGGCGAAAAACGGCACCCGCTCCTGTATACCTCAGCCCCGCCGCTTCGCCGCCGGCATCGCCCTCTGCGCCGGTCTTGTTGTCCGCGGTAGTACCTCCCCCACCGCCCAACGCCTCCTTCTTCGATGTTCTGAGACACCGATTTTCGACGCGAGCGGCTGCAGCTGGCGACGAAGTCATAGATACTGCGGTCCGTGCGATGCGCACCAGTTCGAGACCCGCTCTTTTTGGCACGTTGGCGGTCGTCGCCCTGGTCGGAGTGCTGATCGGGCGCCGTCGGTGAAGCGACCCCGCAGAAGAGGCCGCGCAGCGTCATTTTGAGGGGCCTTACCAGCCGAGCTCGGCGCGCAGCTTGGTGAAGATTTCGAGATTGCGCTCGTGATCGCCGGCGAAGCGCACGATCAGATCAGTAGCGCCGGCATCCGCATAGCCCTTGAGGTAATTTGCCGCCCCCGCGGCGGGACCACCGTAGCAGGCTTGTCTCTTGCGCAGGACAACGGCCGGCTGCCCATAATAATTTTCGAGAAACCCGTTGATGCGCTGCTCGGCGCGGTCGGCATCCTCATCGATCGCCATCGTCAGGTAGACCGCTCCGACGAACTGGCCGACATCGCGCCCGGCGCCACGAACGATCGCGCGGACCTCGCCCCATTGCTCGCCCCAGCGAACGAGGTCCGGCTCGATCGCGAACCAGCCGTCAAAATGCCGGGCCGCCCGCTCGAGCGCCGGGCGGACAGACCCGGCCATCCATATCGGCGGCCCGCCCAGCCGACAGGGGGTCGGGCCGAGCACGCCGCCTTCGACCCGCCAGCGCCCGCCCCAGTCGACCGGCTCGCCGGTCCACAAGGCCCGGGCGAGCCGCAGCCCTTCCATCATGCGACCGACCCGCGCTTCGAACGGAACACCAGCCGCGGCAAATTCCGCCCGGATGTTTGGCAGGTCATTGGCGATGCCGGCGCCGAGCACCAGCCGGCCCTCGCTGATTTGGTCGAGGGTGGCGAGCTGATGGGCCAGCACGACCGGGTTGCGCAGTGCAGGCAGAAACACGGCGGTGCCCAGCTGCACTCTTCGCGTGCGCGCCGCGACCGCGGCGAGCAAGGTCAGCGGGTCGTGCCGCGGCCGCGCCAAGAGCGAGTCGCCGACCCACACTGAGTCAAACCCGAGCCCCTCGGCCCGCGCAGCGAGGTCGAGCAGCGGGCCGGTTTCGGGCCGGCCGTCCATGACCCGCTCGCGGGTCGGCAGCAGGTAGCCGATGCGCGGTGCCACGTTCCGCCTTACTCGGCGGCGCCGCGGCGATGCGAGAAGCCCTGCTCCTGGCTGGTGATAAATTCGAGGAGTGCGGCCTTCCCGTCCTCGTTTTGCCGGCGGGCACGCAGGATCGCGTCGCCGATCTGCGCCGGATCCGCGACCCGCTCGCTCCAGCCGCCGAGGTCGCGGCCGATATTGGCGTAGTTCCCGCCGAGGTCGCGCGCCCGATAGTACTGATGCGACAGCCGCATCGCATGGGTCTCGATCGCCATCGTCGAGTTGTTCAGCACGATCGTCGTGATCGGGATGTTGCAGCGCACCGCGGTCTCGAAATCGAGGCCGGTCATCCCGAAAGCGGCGTCGCCCATGAAGTTGACGCAGAATTTGTCGGGTGCGGCGACCTTGGCGCCGATCGCGAGCCCCAGCCCGGTGCCGAGCTGGTGCGACTTGCCCCAGCCGACATAGCCGCGAGGCCGCGTCGCCCGGTAGAACGGGTTGAGCTGCTCGCGCGGGCTGCCGGAATCGTGGGTGACGATGGCCTCGGCCGGGTTTACCACCCGCATGAACTCCGAGATCACCCGGTAGGGGTTGATCGGCCGCTCGTCCGAACGCAGCTTGCCCTGCCAGCGACCGAGCCATGCCTCGCGCTGGCTCGCCAGCTCCTGCGCCACCCCGTTCGAGCGCGCCTTGCCGCCGAGCCGATCGCCCACCGCCTCGATCAGCTGGCCGAGCACCAGCTTGGCGTCGCCGAGGATGCCGAGATCGGCGGCAAAGGCCTTGTGCAGATCGCGCGTGTCGTTGGTCGCGTGGATGATCTTCTTGCCCGGTGGGATAACCGGGGTGGCGATGCCATGCCGCGTAAAGCTGCACCCGACGCCGAACAGCAGATCGGACTTGTGCAGGATATGCCGGCCGGGGCCGGTAAAGGTGCCGCCGCCCGACCCGAGCGCCAAGGCGTGATCTTCCGGAAAGGCGCTCTTGCCGTCGAAGGTGGTCATCACCGGCGCCTGCAATAGCTCGGCGAGCTGCCGCAGCTCGTCGGTCGCCTCGGCGTAGAAGACCCCCTGCCCTGCCAGGATCATCGGGCAGGAAGCCGCGAGCAGCATGCCCGCCGCCTCGTCGATGTCGCGCGCGTCGCCGGCCGACCGGGTGGTACGGACCTGCTGATACTTGCCCGGATCGACAGCGACCTCAGTGCTGTGCACGTCCGCCGGGATCTCGACCATGACCGGCCCGGGCCGCCCGTTCTTCGCTTGGGCAAAGGCGCGGCGCATCACGTTGCCGACCTCGTCGGGCAGGATGACTTCCTCGACCGATTTTGTGATCGAGGCGTAGGTGCGGCTCGATTTGAACATCGGAAACAGCTGGGCGGTCTCGCGCGGATGGCCTAGCGGCAGGAACACGACCGGGCTCGAGTCGGAAAACGCCGTCGCGACCCCGGCGAAGGCATTTTCGGCACCCGGCCCGTATTGCATCGCGAAGACACC
>JAFAHQ010000121.1 GCA_019237135.1 Alphaproteobacteria bacterium | reverse complement strand
CGATAGCGGCCGCCCGCTTCTGATACCGCCCGCCGCGCCTTTGACCGCGCAGCCGGAAACCATTGCCATCGCCTGGAAGGCAACGCCACAAGCGGCTCGGGCGCTCACCGCAGCCTCGGCCTTCCTGTCAATGGCCAAGCAAATTGTCGTGCTGACTGTCGCCGAGGATCGGCGTGCTCCCGAAGAAGAGGCGGACCGTCTGATCGCCGGTCTGCGCTGGCGTGGCATTCCGGTATCGGTTCGTCACCTGCGAGCGGCAGCGCATAGCGCCCCGGAAACCCTGCTTTCGGCCGCCGCCGAGCACGCGGCGCTGCTGGTGATGGGCGGCTACGGCCACAGCCGCCTGCGCGAATGGATCTTCGGCGGCTTTACCCGGCATGTGCTCCAAGGCGCCGCGGTGCCGATTCTGATGGCGCATTAGGCGCTTTCGGTCCGATACCCCAAGCCGCTTTTCGCGGCTATGCCGGTTGGTTAAACTCTACCGTAAGCTAAGATAAGCTCGTAATGGGGAGGGATAGGGCGATGGGGCGTCGGACATCGGCTGTCGACTTCGGCAGCGCAGCACTGATCGGGTTGGCTCTTTTGTTCGCCGCCGAACCGGCGGCGGCGCAGGGTCCGGCCCCAGGCACCGAAGACCCGAACAACTGGCCGCAATATCACCGCACCTATAACGGGTGGCGCTACAGTCCGCTCGATCAGATCGACAAGTCGAATGTCGGCAAGCTCAAGGTCGCCTGGATCCATCAGGGCGGCGACATTACACACGGCATACAAGAAACACCAATCGTCATCGACGGCGTTGTCTACTCGGTCACTGCCGGCAATCGGATCGCGGCGCTCGACGGAAAAACTGGGAAAGAGATATGGCGGTTCGAGCCAAAGCTCGACCCTCTCACCAAGAAAGTGTTGTTCTCCCCGTATAGCCGCGGTGTCACGGTTGGTCGGAACAAGGTCTTCATCGGCACGGTGGACGGGCGTGGCATCGCCGTCGACCAGAAAACCGGCAAGGAAATATGGCAGGTTCAACTGACCGACTTTGCGAACTGCCAGGGGTGCAACTTCACGTCGCCTCCGGTCCTCGCGAACGACGTGCTGACCTACGGATCGACCGGGGGCGATCTCGCCGCCGCCGCAAAGATTTTCGGCGTCGAGGCCGAGACCGGCAAAAAGCTTTGGGAATTCGAGACCATCAAGCAAGACGCGGAGAGCTGGCCCGCCGAGAGCGCGAGGTATGGCGGCGGCGGCGCCTGGCTGCCCGGCGCCTACGATCCCGAGACGGGTTTGGTCTATTACGGAACTGGGAACCCCGGCAAGGATTTTGTCGGTACCGACCGCGAAGGCGATAATCTGTACACCGACTCGGTCATAGCCCTGGACCCCAAGACTGGCACGCTGAAGTGGTACCGGCAAGAAATTAAGCATGATGTCTGGGACTATGATTCTGCCTATGAGGCTCTCCTGCTCAAGAAGGACGGAAAAGATCTGCTGGTTCATCTGAACAAGAGCGGCTTCGTGTTCGTAATGGACAAGGCAAATGGAAGTCTGCAGAATATTTGGCGGCTCAGCGACACCATCAATTTCGCCAAGGACATCGATGCGAAGACCGGCGACCTGATCGGCCGCCTCGATCCCCCGATCGGCACAACGACTGTGATTTGCCCATCGCCCTTCGGCGCGCGCAGCTGGAATCCCGGCGCTTATAACCCCAAGACGGGGCTCTGGTACGTGAACGCAATGGAGATCTGCGACGGTCTTACTCCAGTCATGCAGAAGACAGATCCGAAAGACTATGGCACTCCCCATATTGGTTCCGAGGACTTCGGCAAGTTACAGAAGGTGGCCGGCCATGCTGCCGGTCGGCTCGATGCGCGCGACCCGATCACCGGAGAACGCAAATGGACCTACGAAATGAATATCCCGAGCTTCGGGAGCGTGCTGACCACGGGCGGCGCCTTGGTCTTCAACGGTGATCCTCTCGGGATCATTCGGGCATTCGACGCCGAAAGCGGGAAAGTGCTGTGGAACTTTAATACCGGTTCCGGGCTGCGTAGCGGCCTCATCAGCTACGCCGTCGATGGCAAGCAATACATCCTGGTGCCGAGCGGATGGGGCTCCTATGCCGCAATCCTGATGCCTGCGCTTTTCCCGGAGCTCGAAAAAGTGCCCGGTGCTTCGACCCTGATCGCCTTTACGCTCCCAGACTGAGCGAATCCTTGCTGCGCACTTTCGCAATGGCGGGTGCGTTGGTGATTTGTATCATCGGGGCTGCTTATTCGGAGGATAGCAGCATCCCGGACCTTAAAGATCCAAAGGTGATCTCGGCCGGACGCGAGCTTTACCTGGAGAAACATTGCTCGCACTGTCACGGGATGAGCGGCGATGGTGGGGTCAACCTGATGCACCGTGATCTGAGCAACCCAAATTACCTGTTCGAAGCAATCGCCGACGGTCGGGAGAGTGGCAGCCTCCGTATGCCGGCTTGGCGCGAAGTGTTGTCCGAGGCGCAAATCTGGCAAGTGACGGCATATGTCATGTCGATTAACGGGCGGACCAACTAATTCGGCGGCGGGTGCGTCGGGGGTCGTCGGCGAAGCCGATCTGGAATGCGAGTTCGAGATCTTCCGCAACGCCGCAGCCGAGAATTCCTCAGGTCCGTTCGGCCCGAGTTCGATGATGTGGCATATCGACAAGGAAGCGGCGATATTTCTCGGAGCGGGTCGCGCGTTGCTGCTGCAGCTTGCCCATCCCTGGATCGCCACCGCCATCGCCCAGCACTCGCGGACATTGGCCGACCCGATCGGCCGGTTTCACCGTACCTTCAGCGCCATGTTCACGATGGTATTCGGCACGACTGCGCAGGCGCTGGCGGTCGCCCGGCGGCTACACCTGCGCCATGCCAGAGTCAGCGGCATATTAGCGGAGGCGGCCGGACCTTTTGCTGCGGGCTCCCGATATGAGGCGAATGATGTTGCCGCGTTGCGCTGGGTTCACGCCACATTGATCGACACCGCGCTCACCGCTTATCAGCTACTGTGCCCGCCGCTCTCCGGAGAAGAACGGGAGCGTTATTGGACCGAAGCCCGGCTGTTCGCAGCGTTCTTTGGTATTCCGCACGATGCCTTGCCGCAAAGCTGGGCGGATTTTGCCGCGGATAACGAGCGCATGTGGCGATCGGATGTGCTAAGCGTTAACGACCAAGCGCGCACCATCGCCGGAGCGATCCTTTCCGGTGCCGGAACGTGGTTGCCGATACCGTCGTGGTATCGAGCCTTGACTGCTCGCTTGTTGCCGGCGCGACTGCGCGAGGAGTTTGAGCTTTCCTATGGCGAAGGCGAACATCGCAAAACCGAGCGCGCGCTCGCCGTGCTGCGACGGTTGTATCCTTGGGTGCCGGCGCGCCTGCGCTATGTCGGGCCATACCAGGAAGCGTGTGCGCGGCTCGCCGGTGGGAAGCGGCCGGGAGTGGCGACGCAGTTGCTGAACCGCCTTTGGATCGGGCAGAAGTCGATGGCCGGGTGAGGAGCAAGGAATGGCGCAACAGTTGCGGGCGGCACGGCCAGCCGACAGTGAAGCAAAACCAAATCTCGTTCGGCTTCCCGAAGGGACGGACCTGGTCGAATGGTATTTCGAGCAGGGCTGGACCGACGGACTTCCGGTGGTGCCGCCGACTAGAGCGCGGATCGATGCGGTTGTCGAGGCGCTGGACGGCGATGCTGATTTCGTCGAATGCAAGGTGCCACCGCGGCACGGCCGCCTCACGCGCGAGGTGCTGGCGATTAACATAGTGATGGCTGGCTGCAAGCCGGAATATGCTCGGGTTGTGCGCGCTGCGATGCTGGCGCTCACGACCGATGCGTTCAACCTGAACGGGGTCCAGGCGACGACGCACATGGCGGCACCGCTGTTGATCGTCAACGGGCCGTTTGCGTCTGAGATCGGGATGAACGGCGACTGCAATGCGTTCGGCTCGGGCAACCGCGCCAACGCGACGATCGGACGTGCGCTGCGCCTGGTTCTGCTCAACGTCGGCGGCGGTCGGCCGGGCGAGCTCGACAAGAGCACATTGGGTCACCCCGGCAAATACACCTATTGCGTCGCTGAGAACGAGGCGGCCAGTCCGTGGGCGCCCTATCATGTCGAAAAAGGCTTCAAGGTCGAAGATTCCACTGTCTTTGTGCTGGCCGCCGAGGCGCCGCACAGTGTGACCAACCATGTCGCGAACGACCCCGAGGGCATCCTTGACAGCATTGCCTCGGCGATGAGCACGATCGCTAACAATAATGCGGTCTCGAGCGGCCATTGCGCTGTGATCATCGGGCCAGAGCATGCCCGCACCATAGCCGGCAAGGGCTGGACCCGGCACGATGTGCGCAGCTATCTGGCGATGCACGCCTACAATCTCTTCTCGGAGCTCACATTCAAAGAGCGTTACGGCAAGATCTACAATCGCAACCTACCGAAATGGTACAAGCGCGAGCCGGAGGCGCGAATTCCGGTCGTGCCAGGCCCCGACCACATCCACCTCTTTGTCGTCGGCGGTGCGGCCGGCCGGTTTTCCGCCTTCATCCCCGGTTGGGGCCACATGTCGTCTCCGGTGCTGCGCAGTATCGAAACTGTCGACGAAGGTGGTGTTCGCAAGGCGCCAATCTGTGTCGACGGGACCTGCTATCTCTGATGCCTGATCAAAGGAGGCCAATATCGGATGACAGGACTGAACGACACAATCGGCTTCGATCCGCGCGGCGTGGTCGAGACAGAGCGGATGGCGCCCGCTGTGCGCGTCGGCGGCCTAGACGGCCTGCGTCTGGGTGTGCTCGACAACACCAAATGGAACGCCAACCGGCTGCTTCGCAAGACCGTCGCAAAGCTGCAGCAAGGGTTCTCCTTCGCCGTAGTCAACTATTACCGCAAGGAGAGCTTTTCCAAGGACGCAGACCCGGCGCTGATCGAGACCATCGCCGCCGATAACGACATTGTGCTGACGGCGATCGGCGATTGAGGGTCGTGCACTTCGTGCTGTACGCATGATGGCATCAGACTCGAAGAATTGGGCCGGCCAACAGCGGTCATCGTCACGACCGAGTTCTTGCACGAGGCCGAAGTGCAGCGCGATGCTCTCGGCATGCACGATCTCGCCCCCGTGGTCATCGATCATCCGCTCAGCACCCTTACCGAGGCGGAGATCGAGGCGCGCGCCGAGCAAGCCGTCGGCCAGTGCGTTGCCGTGTGGTGCGGAGGGGATGCGCGAGGATAAAGTTATTGTTACCGGCGGCATGAGCGTCCTCGG
>JAFAHQ010000057.1 GCA_019237135.1 Alphaproteobacteria bacterium | reverse complement strand
CCTCCCTGGTTGAAGCTGCGAGACCCCTGAGGTCACCGCTTCACATCTCTTCGCCCTCCCCAGAATACGTTGTTTTTTGGTCGGCTAGCGGTATTTCACTCCCTGAGGGCTGCGCCAAATTCGTTGATCCGATGCAAATCGGTTTTTTCACTCTAAATGATTGAATTTCTTTGGAGATGCGATGAAAAACCACCGGCGGGTGTTTCGGCGAAATTCGTTGTATTTTTGACGATGCACTACCGGCTCGCGGTTGCCCCACCGGTGGCGACCGCGGTGATGCCGGCGAAGAGCCGGGCCACCGGTTCGCGGCCGAGACCGCGGGTCACGAAGACCAGTCGCGAGCGCCTGTCGTCGTCGGGCCAGGTTTCGAGCTCGACCGGAGGGTGAGCCACATGCTGGACCACATGAACGACGACTGGCCCGCGGCATTCGGCGAGGGCCACGAGGCCCTTGACGCGCAACAGATCGGGGCCGCGCAGGCTCATCAGCACCGCCATCGCCTGCTCGAAGCCCGGCCAGCTCAGCGGCTCGTCGAAGATCAGCGAGAAGCTCTCTAGCCCGTGTGTGTGGTCGGCCTCGCCGAATGTGAAATCGCGCCGCTCCGCAGGCGGCTCGTCGAGCACAAAGGACGGGTCGATCTCGCCATTGTTGGCGATCGCGGCCGGCGCGGGGTTCAGCGTGGCGATCCGTTCGATCAAGCGCTCGGTCACGCCGGCACCGGCGAGGTCGCTCTTGGTCACGATGATGCGGTCGGCTAGTGCGGCCTGCTTTCGTGCCTCGGGCATGCGCATGAGATTGGTCTCGCCGGCGACGGCGTCGACCACGGTGATCAGGGCCTGCAAGTGGAATTCGCGGCCGAGCGCGCGGTCGGTGGCAAAGGTCTGCAATACCGGGCCCGGATCGGCGAGACCCGAGGTCTCGATGATCACCCGCGCAAAGCTCGGCACCGCGCCGCGCGCGCGGTCGGCGAACAGGGTCCGCAAGGTCTCCTGCAGATCGCTGCGAACGTTGCAGCAGAGGCAGCCATTGCCGAGCAATACCGTCGCATCGCTGCTCGACCGCAACAGCGCGTGGTCGATGCCGATCTCGCCATACTCGTTGACGACGACCGCGGTTCCGGCACCCGCCGGCTTCTCGAGCAGTGCTTTGATCAGGGTCGTTTTACCCGAGCCGAGAAACCCGGTCACTGCGATGACCGGGAGCCGTGCACCCCGTGCCCGCTTCTGACGCCGTCCGAAAAGCGACGCGTCCTTGCCGCCGAAAAGGGTTTCAGGTCCCGTCTCAGAACTCCATTTCGAGCGTGTAGAGCCCGCCGACGTGGCGGTCGACCGTATAGACCACCTGACGCTCGTCGACGAACACGTCGTTGATCTGGATAGCCCCGCTCGGTGCCCGCGCCGGCGGCTCGGGGACGAAATACCCGACCTCCTGCGGCTGATAGGGGTTCGAAGTGTCGTAGGCGCGCAGCCCGCCATTGAAATACGTCCCCAGGACGATGCGGTCGGATTTCCACGCGTTTGGCTTGGGCAGGTTCTCATAGAGGTTGTGAGCGCCGTAGCGGGCACCCTGGCGCATAAAATTCTGCAGCGGCGGCAATGGGCAGGTCGAGATCGGCACCGGATTGGTTTCCTCACGTCCGTCGACGATCCAGACGAGCTTTGGCCAGTCGGCACCCTCGGTGCGGGTGCATTCGTCGCTGACAATCAGCAGATTGCGGTCGAAGAACGGGACGACCGTATGGGTGAACCCGAAATAAGGCGGGTGGTAGTCCCAGCGCGAAACCATCTTCGGATGCGCCATGTCGGAGATGTCGAGGATCACCAGCCCGCCGTCGATATAACCGAGATAGGCGCGGTCCGGGCGCTCCGGGTAGACATTGGTGTTGTGCGGGCGAAAGCCGGTGTCGGCATGCTCCGGGTGGCGGATCGGCGGCGGCTCGCTGTCGCCCTCCTTGGTCCCGGGCAGCCACCAGCGCCCGACTTCGAGCGGCTTCGACGGGTTCTTGACGTCGATGATCCGGTAGAACTGGTCGTCCTTGGGATGGGTCGGCACGAAATCAGGCGAGCCGGAGCTCATATGGATGTATTGGCCATCGGCAAACCACAGCTGGTGGACGCCGCGGGAGTGCGGGCCGGAGCAGTCGAAAAAGGTGATCGAGCGCGGGTTCTCCGGTACCGAAATGTCGAACAATTCGAAGCCCGCGGGCTGCAGACCCTTTTGCGTCGTCTGATAGGCGACCGCCATGATGTCGCCGACCGTCTCGAGAGAGTTCGAGCGCATATGCGATTGCGGCAGGTCGGCACGCGCAACCAGCTTTGGCGCGCGCGGATCGCTGACATCGACCGCGGTGAAGTTCTTCGGCGCGCTTTCGTGGGCGAGCCACAGAATGCGGCGTCCGTCCTTGGCGATCTGGATCGACATGCCCTCGCCGATCCCACCGAACCCGTCGAGCTCGTGGTGTGCCAGCTGCTTGAAATTCCAAATCGCCGTGTCCGCCATCTTTGGGGTCTCCTGCTGATCAATGCGGATCGAATCATTCTCGACAGGCAACCGTCAAGTCCGCAGGTTTGAAGGTTGACGACCGGTCGATCGCGCATATCCTTGTAAGGTCATGCAATTCGGTGTGCAGTTTTTCCCCGACGTCAGGCCCGATCAGAAATCCGGCGCCGACTATTTTCGCGACGCGCTCTCTCTTGTGGAGGAGTCGGAGGAGCTTGGGTTTTCGCACGTCCGCATCGTCGAGCATTATTTTCATTATTATGGTGGGTACAGCCCCAGCCCGATGCTGTTCCTCGCCGCCGCCGCCCAGCGGACGCGGCGTGCGCGCCTGGTGACCGGTGCCGTGTTGCCGGTCTTCAACCATCCGCTCAAGCTCGCGGGCGAAATCGGCATGCTCGACGCGATCAGCAATGGGCGTCTCAACGTCGGCTTCGCGCGCGCCTTCCTCCCGCACGAGTTTCGCCGGTTCGGCCGTTCGCCGGATGAATCGGTAGCCCGCTTCCGCGAGGGGATCGAACAAGTCGAGCTGCTCTTGACGTGCGAGAACGTGACCCATCACGGTCATTTTCACACGATCGAAAACACGACATCGCTGCCGCGGCCGACCCAGCAGCCGCGGCCGAAATTTTATATTGCCGCGCAGAATACCCCGGACTCTTTCGCGTTCGCCGGCCGTAAGGGTTATTCGGTCATGGCGATCCCTTTGACTGGGGCGATGATGCGCCCGATGCTCGAAGCCTACCGGGGAGCCTGGAAAGAGGCCGGCCACCCGGGCGAGGGCGAGGTCATGCTCGCCTTCCACATGTTCTGCGACGAAGACGGGGCGCGCGCCCGCGCCGTGGCCGGCCCACTGCTCGACGCCTACCTGCATTCCCTGGTCGAAGCCGCCGGTGACTGGCTCGACGGCCGCGCATCGGCCGATTATCCGGGCTATGACCGGATGATCGACAAATTGCGGCAATCGACGGCCACCGATCAGATCGCGAGCGGTGCCGCCTGGATCGGCTCGCCGGACGAGATCATCGCTGCGATCGAACGCTGCCGCGAGGAGTTTGGCGGCTTCGAACACGCCTCGCTGCAGGTCAATTTTAACATGATGCCGCTCGCGGCGGCGCAGGGCTCGATGCGGCTCTTCGCGGAGCGGGTAATGCCGCACTTCATCGCCCGCCGGTAATCCGAAGCCCTGCGAAACTGTCGGAAAACCTTACAACCTGCACTTCGGATACCCCCGAAGACCGCGCGAACTCAGGGTTGCCGGGACCGATGCCGCATTTGGATGCTATTGTGATTCAACGAGAAAACGCTTCGATAGAGAACCGATTGCGAAACTGAGCCCGCTGTCGGAAAACTTTACAACTTAAGCTACCGGTTAGACCCCGAGATGCGAGAATCGGGGTTGTCAGAACCTACTGCAGCATGTGTATACCACTGTAATCAAAAGGAAAACGCTTTCATACAAAACCGACAGCGAACCGGAGGGCACTGTCGGAAATCTTTACAACCGGTCTGACACCCCTCTTCTAATGGTTTGATAGCTCAGGCTTTTCGTCGATGGCACGAAGATTGCTGCGAAACATCGAGTTGCCCCGTGCTTGAGCAAGCCGGGCGCCCGGGAGAACCATGCACATGAACAAGCTCTTAGCATCGACCGCCGTCCTGATCTGTCTCGCGGCAACAAACGCGCAGGCGACGGTGACCTTCAGCACCTTTGTGTCGGGCCCGAGCATTGCTGCCGTGGAGGGCCAAAACGCCACGATTGCCTTCAACTATGCCGGCAACGAATTTGTCGGGTCCGTCTATGTCGGCGTCAACAATGATCAGCTCTATTCGACGAACCTGACCGGCGGGAACGTCCAGAAGTTCGGGTCACCAATTCCGAACGGCTTCTCGGGCGAGGTGGTGGTGGCGGCATCGCTGGGGCAGGCCGGTTTCGCGGCGGGCGATATCTATGCGGGAGCCGGTACCCAGATCTATCACTACGCGAATAGCGGCGGCGCGCCGATGCTCTTCGGGACGGTGCCTGACGGAGCGACGGTCCGCCAGATCTTCTTCGATCCCGGCAGCAGCTTTGGCGGCAATATGCTAGTGACTACGACTGCCGGGGATATCTACAAGTTTAACTCTGCGGGTAGCCCGACCCTCGTCGCGAGCACGGGCGAGGACACCGAAGGGATGGACATCGCCACCAGCGCCTGGGGCTCCTTCGCCGGTGACCTGCTGACCGCGTCGGAAGGAAGCGGTAAGATCCGGCTGGTCAGCCCGGGCGGGAGCATAACGGTCATTAACCCAACGAATCTGATCACGGAAGCCGAGACCGTGGGCTTTGTACCGCTCAATCTTGGAGTGTCCGGGAACCCGATCGAAGGGCTTTATATGGCCAACTATCCGGTCGATATCCAGTTCGCACCAGCGAGCCAATTTGCCGGTCTTCAGGGCGACGCCGTCATCGCCGAAGAGATCGGCGGCGGCCCCTCGCCGTTGATCGATGTGCACTACAACGCCGGAACCAACACCTTTTCCTTTACGCAAGTCGGCGACTTGCCCGATCAGGCCGAGGACGGGATCTTTGTTACCGCCGCGCGTATCGCGCCATTTGTTCCCGAGCCCGGGAGCCTGACCCTTCTCGCGACCGGCGTCGGCGCCCTTGCGGGTCTTTCGCTCAGGAGGCGACGCAGCCAATCTCTCGGACGTTAGGGAGGGGTTCGGCGGCGTCGAGCACGCCTCGCTGCAGGTCAATTTCAGCATGATGCTCCGCGGCGGCACAGGGCTCGATGCGGCCTCTTCTCGGGCAAGGTGATACTGCGCTTTACCGCCGGGTCGTAATTCTGTTTGGTAGGGCCCGCCATCTCTGACGGGAGGACCCCATGCGCAAGTTCATCATCGAACGCGAATTGCCGGCGATTGGCAGCGCCGAGCGGCAGGCCTTGCGGGAGGCCGCGCAAAAGTCGAACGCGACCCTCAAGGAACTCGGTCCCGACATTCAATGGGTCGAGAGCTACGTCGCTGCCGACAAGACGTTTTGCGTCTACCTCGCGAACGACGAGGCGATCATCCATGAGCACGCCCGGCGCAGCGGCTTTCCCGCGAACAAGATCACCGAAGTCCGCCGGATGATCGACCCGACCACCGCGACGGAGTCCTAGGGTTTTTGTGCTCTCCGCCCTAAGGGGCTGAGAGGGAGCTAACTCAGGCGAGGTGGTAAAGCCGGGTCACGTTCTCGCTGGTGATCTTGCGGCGCACGCTCGGCGAGATCGCCGCGAGGTTCCTGTCGAGTGTCTGGATCGAGTTCGGCCAGATGCAGTCAGGATGCGGATAGTCGGCGCCCCAGATGATATTGTCTTCGCCGATCAGCGGGATGATCGGTTCGAGATACTGGTCCTGCTGGTAGGTGACGTAGCCCTGGCGGCGGAAATAGTCGCTGGGCTTCAGCTTGAAGCCGAGGGCCCGGCCGCGATCGGCATACTCGGTGTCGAGGCGGTCGAATACATAAGGCAGCCAGGTTACCCCCGACTCGCCGAGCACGAAGTTGAAGTCCGGGTACTTCTCGCAAGCGCCCGAGGCCAATAGCGAGACCAGCACTTCCATCGTGTCGAGCTGAAACAAAGCCGAGCGCACCAGCCGCCATTGGGTGAAATACTTCTTCTCCATCTCGGGCGTATCGGGCGGGCGCAGCCCCTTGAAGCCGGTCGAGTGGAACGAGATCGGGAAACGGCACTCCGCCGCCGCT